>NZ_JACSNE010000021.1:0-58667 GCF_018619035.1 Exiguobacterium sp. s168
TGCAAAAACACCTCCGATGTTAGTACTTTTTAAAAGTGTACCACTCCGAAGGTGTTTTATATTGTCTCAAAATTTTAGGTTAGCCCACACAGTGTTTTCACTGTAAGGGGATTTTTTTCGGTTACGTTGTCAATCGAGCGGTAATCCCAGCATCATCGGTGACATAGAAATCGCCTGCTTGATCGGTAACGGTATAAGCGGAAGACTTCAACGCCTCGATCGCTACTTGAAGCGTCTCTTGATTCGGATAACGCAGCGTCCAGTAGACAAGTCCGACCGCATCTTCTGGATTCGTTGGTGCATTGACACCCGACCAGACGTTCAGACCGATATGATGGTGGTAACCGCCCGCAGCAACGAACAACGCACGCATTCGCGAAGCGTCAGCGGCAACGTCAAAGCCGAGCGTCTCGACATAAAATGACCGCGCTGCTTCGAGTGTCTTGACGTGGAAATGGACATGTCCCATGACCGTATCGTTCGGCATGCCATACCAATCTTCTTCTCCCGCTTCGACGAGCATGCTTTGCCAATCGACGGGATCCGTCGTCATCTTGACGTCTCCGTTTGCTTCGTACGTCCAGGTCTCACGTGGACGATCGGCATAAATTTCGATCCCGTTCCCGTCTGGATCCGACAGATAAAACGCTTCACTGACGAGATGGTCACCTTGACCAATCTCGATCCCTTGTTCGATCAAATTCCGGATGACGAAACCGAGTTCTTTTCGGTTTGGTAGCAAAATCGCAAAATGATATAACCCGGCGACCGAGTTCGGTGGGAAACGACGGGCATTCGGATGGACTTCAAGCTCAACGAGTGGTGTATCTTGCGCGCCAAGAACTGTGAGCTGATCCGTTTGCGTCAGCACACGTAATCCGAGTGACGTTGTATAAAATGAAATAGAACGATCGAGATCCGTGACGCGTAAACGAACAGGACCGAGTGTAATCTGTGGGTGAATCGACATGTTGTTTCCTCCTTCAATGAAATAGCTCGTACCCCTATTATTACGCGGAAGCGATCGAAGCGGAAGTAGGCACGAATAAGTGGTATAGTATCCTAAACGATACCATGAAGGAGGAAGACCGATGGAAGAGACACCAAGCTGTCGCGTCGAAACAGCACTCGAAATTTTGACCGGAAAATGGAAGCCGTCGATTTTACTCGTCTTGATTACACACGGAACGCTTCGCTTCAGTGAACTGAAACGACAATTACCGAACATTACGCAAAAGATGCTGACGGCTCAACTGCGTGAACTTGAACTGAACGATATCGTCCATCGCGAGATTTATCAGGAAGTTCCCCCCCGCGTCGAGTACTCACTGACGGACTATGGACGGACACTGATTCCTGTTCTTGACGCGATCAATGCATGGGGTGAACAACATGTCATTCATCTTGAACATAAAGAAAAACTCGCTTCTGCTTCCCAATGAGGAATCCATTTCGATGTGATTTCTCATTTTTTATGGAATAAACTG
The DNA here is from genome assembly GCF_018619035.1 of Exiguobacterium sp. s168. Taxonomy (NCBI): domain Bacteria; kingdom Bacillati; phylum Bacillota; class Bacilli; order Caryophanales; genus Exiguobacterium; species Exiguobacterium sp. s168. The sequence continues at coordinate 1,488 of NZ_JACSNE010000021.1, forward strand.
TCTATTATCACGTATACTGACGTAATAGACTTCTGTTTTTGGAAAGGAATGAGTTCCTATGCATCAACTTCATGCGATCGAGCAACTGGTTGCTCGACTCAAACAAGATCCTGCAGTCGAAGCCATCTTCTTGAAAGGATCCTTCGGGCGGGGAGAAGAAGATGTTCATTCAGACATCGATTTGTACTGTCTCGTCTCAGAAGAACGTCAAACAAAATTCTTATCGCGTCGTTTGTCCCATCTTTCTACTTATCGTTCAATCATCTGGAAAGATGAGATCGACATCATCGCACCACAAATGATCGTCGTCTATGATGATTTGTTACATATCGATTTATTCACGGTGACGCTCGATTCGCTGAACCACAAGGATCAATTGCGTGTCTTGTATGATCCACAAGAACAGTTGATGGACTTTACTAATACATGTGACTTAACGCTTTCTGCTCAAGAAGCGACCGATGAAGCAATCGATGCTGTCTGGTTCTTGTTTCAATATAAAAAAGCAGCAGCACGGGGAAATGACTTATGGGCAGTCGAGATGCTCCGAAGCGCCTTGATCAAGTTCGCGAAAGTCTTGCTCCATCATCATGCTCCTGAACGAGCGCAACTCGGATTAAAGACGATTCCGACGACATTGCCAGACCATCCACGCTTTGCGCTTGAAGCAATCTATGACGTCCTGACACCCGCAACGCACGCTGAAGCGGCTCAACGTTATTTGGCTTGTTTAGAAACTGAACGAAACGCGCTCGACCAGACGCTTGCCTCTCATCCAGAGACGCTCGCTTTACTCGATCGATTAACGCCTGAACTCTCGATCCAACAATTAAAGCGATAACGACAAAGGAGTAGCAGGCATTTGCCCGCTACTCCTTTGTCTGCTCACTAATCATCGTGTCAATTGAATCTCCTTCGATTGTCCACCTGCCCAGCCAAAGCCAGATGAGACTTCAAGCATTGGATTTTTGACCTGTTTCGGTAATTCAAAGACGATATTGCCGGTTTTTTCGATGTTCGGATTGATCGTCTCTAAGAAGAAGCCCATCCCGTCTTCATTTGCATAGAGATCAAGTTCCGTATCGGCTGAGTATTCCGTATCGCCGACATTGACTTTAAACATATTGCTGTCGACGAACCGTTCTTCCTTGTCTCCATTTAGAATCGTCAACCCGATGACTAAGAATTGTCCTGACGTTTTCTTTTCGCCGAGGACGTTCGACAACGAATCGACCATCTTGACGTCATTGACGACATACGTCAGTTTCCCGACCTTCACCTGATCGTTGATGCCATAGGTTTTCTTGACCGGCTTCGCCGCTGCTTTTGCTTTCACGGGTTTTGCTTCTGATTTGACTGCTTCTTGTTCGACCTCTACTTTTTTCTCCGGTGCTCCTTGTTCTTCGTCATCTCCTAGATTCCCGAGAATGACTGCGCCAATCACGATAATTCCTGCCCACTTCAATCCTTTTTTCATGTTACTTCCTCCTTTTAATGTGGCTGACTCACGTCTGATAGCCCTAGTATAGGAAGAAGCAACCCCTTATCCTTTACACTTTTTTAACCAGGTCTTTTTTTGTTTCAGGTTAGAAAAATAGATTGACAACACAAAAAAAAGAGCGCTGAATTCAGCGCTCTCTTGCTCCTTATTCTCCTTTGACCCGGATGACGATTTTTCCTTTTGCGTGCCCTTCTTCGCCATAATCATGTGCTTCCTTGATTTGATCCAGATCAAAAATCCGATCAACGACAGGTTGTAGCTCGCCACGCTCGACCGCTTTAGCGATATGCCGCAAACGTTCACCGGTCGGTTGCATGAAGACATATGCAGATCGTGCATTATGTTGCTTCGCTTGCTCTTCATCCGGTGGTGTAGAAATCGAGACGAGCATGCCGTTCGGCTTCAGCATCTGATACAGTTCCCCTTGCTTGTCGCCGCCCATTGTATCGAATACAAAATCGACGTCGCGAACACGATCCGCCGGATTTTCCTGTTTGTAGTCGATGACTTCGTCGGCTCCAAGTGCTTTTACCCAGTCAACGTTTTTCGTACTTGTTGACGTAATAACGTACAAACCATTCGCTTTCGCGAGTTGAATCGCGACGGTTCCGACACCCCCTGATCCAGCACCAATGAAGATCCGGTCACCCGGCTTCGCATCCATCACTTCGAACATGACCTGCCATGCTGTATGCGAGACGAGTGGTAGAGACGCTGCTTCTGCGAAACTGAGCGATTCTGGTTTTTTCACAACTAAATGCGCATCGACTGCAACATACTCCGCATACGTTCCTTGACGAGCGATTTCCGGACGGCTGAAGACGGCGTCCCCGACTTGAAGATCGGAGACGTTCGCTCCGACTTCCTGAATCACGCCAGCAACGTCCCAACCGATGACGAGCGGCATTTCGTAGCTCAACATCTGACGCAAGTAGCCTTCGCGTAATTTCCAATCGACAGGGTTCACACTCGCGGCATAGACTTCGATTAAGACATCATCCGGTCCGATGACTGGCTTTTCCAGTTCTCCAATCTTGAATTGTTCCGATCCACCATACTGTTCAATGTAAGCTGCCTTCATCCGTTGACTCCTCCTTCAATATTCGTTCCCTATCTTCTTCCCCGTCCGTTCCACCGACAAACAGTCTGAAGATGCACAACAGCTCCCCATCGATCGATGAGGAGCTGTTTCTTAGCCATTCGTTTGCTGAAGGGTGGATGCCGTCTCGTTCAAGGCATGAATCGCCTGTTGCAGTTCCATGACTTGACCGACTTGGTGACGTGTCAGACCGGATAACGACTCACTTTGTGCGAGCAAGGCGTTCATGAACGTGTCGAGTTGACCGGCTGCTGTCGTGATAGCAACAAGACTGTTCGTCATCGTCGCGAACTGGGTCTGCGCCGACTGGATCGAACCAACGACTTCCGTTGCATCTGTTTCGATCGTTTGCAACGCTAACTGGCTCTCTGCCATCCGCTCTTCCTGCTCACGTAACAGTGTCGTACTGGCATGAATCGAGTTACCGGTTTGCGTGACGTCCTGATCAACACGTTCGATAATCGCATTGATTTCTTTTGACGCTTCTGCCGTCTGCGCTGACAGGTTGCGAATTTCTTGCGCGACGACCGTGAAGCCTTTTCCGAACTCACCAGCGCGGGCTGCTTCGATCGACGCGTTAAGACTGAGCAAGTTTGTCTGAGCCGCAATTGCATTAATGCTCGACGTAATCGCGACGATTTCTTGGAAACGTCCAGCGAGCTGTCCGAACGACGTGACCGACTCATCCATGCTCGTCGTCAATTGTTGCAAGGATTGTCCAGCTAGACCAATCGTCTGCCTGCTTCGTTCAGCGGTTGTCCGCGATGAGGAACTCCGCTCGAGGGCGCGATCGACTGAAACCGTCACATCCTCCATCCGGTTGACTTGCTGGTCATTCAATTGGCGAATTTCACGAATCGCTTGGACGCTTCCTGCTGCATCATGTGCCAGCTGTTGCATCGCCATATCAACCTGACTGAAAGAATCCTTCGCCGCGTCGACCGTTTCACTCATCTCTTCTGTGAACGTCGTTACTTCCGTTGCTGTTGCTGCCGTTTGCTCAAGGGCGACTTGCGACGTTGCCGCGTAAGCTTCCGATCGCTCTTGTTCTTGACGAACTGCCTGCATGACGTTTCGTCCAAAAACGGCAACGAAGACAGCCGCTGAGAAGATCATCAAATAGATGACATACGCGACGATCAAGTCGAATGTTTTCGTAAAGACAATCGTTCCGTTGGCTGTGAATAACGCCATTTCAAGTAGTCCGAAAATCCCAGCCAGAACGACGAGACGCGGAATCAAATAGACGATTGAAATCGTCAAATAAAGGTAAGCAATCGTCCAGATACTTGGGGACGGTAATGTCGTCAAAACCAAGGCGAGGACGAGATACGTTAATGTCACTTGAACATATTTCCCGCTCGGACGATGTCCGAGGAGGCGGTTGCCGACAAGCAACGCGACCGTCAAAATCAGACCACCGACTAAAAACTGATAGAACACACTGATGGGAACATAATTCATTTGGGCAAATACGAAAATCAACGGATGCGCAATTGTAATCAACGTTGCAATCAGACGGGATAAAATCTTTGTACTTTGTTGCTCGAGGGCAGATACCATCTTGTTCAAACTCCTTCATCATAGTAAAGTCATACAATTGTTTATCGGCAGAATGAATTCAATCGTTAAGTTCCTCGGATGACTTTTTTTCTTGACGCTTTCTTAAAACCAGGAGTACGTTTAACGTAGATTTTTTTTAGAAAAGAGGATTCCTATGCTGTATGTACTCGTAGGTCTCGCAGGTATTCTCGGTGCCTCTGCACGTTATGGACTCGGACTGCTGATTGGCGACTTTACGACTGGTCCGTTCCCGTGGCCCACGCTTGCGATCAACTTGATCGGTAGCTTTCTGCTCGGCTATGCGACACATTTTTTATTTCAAACGAAACTCTTGCATCAATATGTGATCACTGCCATCGGAACAGGCTTCATCGGCTCATTTACGACGTTTTCGACATTTAGCGTCGAGACCGTGACGTTACTCAACGAACGTCATCTAGCGGATGCGCTTCTCTACGTGCTCGTCAGCTTATTTGGTGGTCTGTTCCTGTCTTATCTCGGTTACGCTCTTGGGACAAGACGACTGCGTTACGTGACGAAAGGACGTGACTGAATGACATTACTCGCCCTCGCCATCGGTGCTTTTTGTGGTGCTATCAGTCGCTTTGCTGTCAGTCAATGGATGAAGACGTTTTGGAAACATGAATTTCCACTAGCGACGTTCCTGATTAACGTAATCGGTTCGTTTTTGCTTGGTCTCGTCATCGGTGCGCATCTGGATACGACATGGACGTTACTCTTAGGTACCGGTTTCCTTGGATCATTTACAACGTTCTCAACGTTCAAAATCGAGACGTTGCAGTTATTTCAGGACGGAAATCGTAAAGTACTTACCCTCTATCTCATCTCAAGCTACGGTTTCGGAATTCTTGCAGCTTTCCTTGGAATCACACTTACAGCTTGAACAAAACAAGAGGCGACGGAAAATCCGTCGCCTCTTGTCGTATCCGTTTTAATTTAATCATTCATCCAGAATAGACCAACCGTCTCTGCTCCGGCATGCGTCCCGATTGCTGGTCCGAACGTGCCCTCGAGAATCGTCAAATCCGGGAACTTCGCTGCGACTTGCTGCCGCAGTTCCGCTGCCATTTCCGGTGCCATCGTCGTCGCGACATAAATCCGGTTCTTATAGAACGTGTGCTGACGCATCGATTCATCGATTTGTTTAACCATTTCGATGTAAGCTTTCTTTAAAGAACGTGCTTTTTTGAACGGTACGATTTTTCCTGCTTCATCCGTCGTGATGATCGGTTTGATGCTGAGTAGGTTCGCAAGGAACAAGTCACCGGATGAGACACGTCCACCCCGGCGCATCGTTTCCATATTACCGACGATCATATAGAAATGGGTCTTTTTCGTCAACGCTTGTAAGGCTGCGACGATTTCCTCGACGGATTTCCCCTGTGCCGCGAGCTCCATCCCGTAACGAATGAACTCTTGTTGGTTCTCAAACGCTGTATGCGAGTCGATGATATGAACCGGGAAACTGGCTGCTTCCGCTGCTGATGCTGAACTTTGGACGGTACTTGAGAGCCCATTCGTACAGTGCACTGCAATGGCACAGTCATAGCCTTCTTCTTTCAGACGTTCATATGTTCCAACGAACTCCCCAAAGATTGGTTGTGATGTTTTGGCAATCAGCTTTTTGTCCGCATCTAAGGCACGGAACAATCGCTCGACCGTGATCGCATTCTCTTGATACGCCGTATCACCGAGTAAGATTTGAATCGGTACGACATTGACGCCGATCGCTTCTGCCTCTTCCTTCGTGAAATAGGCCATACTATCGGTCACCCATGCTATTTTAGTCATTTTCCTTAGCCTCCGTTAGATTCTTCTCGCTTTATCCTACCATATACAGAAGTGGAAATCGCAAGAAACGTCATGACATCATCTGAAAATGAAACGATGTACGCTTATGATAGTGCTCATCGGCATGCAAGACGACGGAAGGAAAATTCGGTTGGTTGATCGCATCCGGTAATCCTTGTGTCTCAAAACAGATTCCGAGGTATGGGGTTGCTCGTCTTCCACAAATCGTAAACTCGCCCGACAAATGATTAGCGGTGTAGACGACGACTCCCGGTTGATCCGTCACGACGCGCAATCGCCGCCCGCTGATTGGTTCATCGAGAACGATTTCTCCACCCTCTCTAAGCAGGAAGGGATGATCAACCCCACTACCTGCTTGACGGAGTTGTTCATCTGATGCATGTGTCACTTCATGCAGGGGACGGGTATCGAGAAAATCAAAGACGGTGTCTGTCACCGGGAGAATATCACCGGTCGGTACCGCATCTTTCGTCAACGGAACATAAAAAGGTGCATCCATTCGTAACAGATGCTGTTCAATCGTCGTCTTCGCCTCACCCGTCAAGTTAAAGTACGTATGATTCGTCGGACTGAATGGTGTCGAAGCTGTCGTCTCCGCTTCATAATGGATATGCAGGACGTTCTCGTCCGTCCATTCGAACGTCAGCGTGAACGACAAGTGCCCCGGATAGCCGTTCTCCCCACTCGGACTATCTAAACGTAGAACAAGTTTGTCGTCGTTGATTTCGTGCGTGAACATTCGGTTCGCCCAATTTTCGCTTCCTCCATGGAGGTGATGTTCACCCTCATTTTGTTCGAGTACATACGTCATTCCTTCTAGCGCAAACGCACCATTCGCAATTCGTCCGCCGACGCGTCCGATCGTGGCGCCTAAGTGATGCGGATCATCTTGGTATTCTGATAGGTCGTCAAACGCGAGTACGACATTTTCGATCATTCCATGTTGATCCGGAACCCGGATGGCAAGAATTTTTGCGCCTCGGTTCAAGATATCGATACTATGCCCATGCACATTCTGTAACGTGAATCGTAGCAAGGACTGATCTCCTAGTTGCCCTACTTCTGTTGTCGTAATCATCATTTGCTTCCTCCTGTACGATACATTTTCCTGTTTTCGTATTTACCCTCGGAACGAGACAAAAAAACAACAATGGCAAAAGACCATTGTTGTTACAGAGACGGAAGTGGTAATCGCACTTCGATCCGAGTCCCTTGATGGATGATCGAGTGGACGTGTAATGTTGCAGTCGGACCGTATGTCACGTCTAATGCGCGTCGAATCAGAAACAGGTTCGAATCACCCGCTTCCTTTTGATTCAGTTGTTGCATCACAGCAGGCGGTACACCTTGCCCATTATCCGTAACTTCGATGACCCAGTCTGTCGTCGTCTTGAAGGCACGGACATCAATCCGGTGATGTCGTCCTGCCTTTACGAATGCATGACGTAGTGCATTATCGACGAGCTGTGTCACAAGGAATGGAAAGACGAAGTATTCTTCAACAGCGGTCTCGATATCAAGATCAACCGTGATATCAGCGGAGGTCAGTTGATTCGGGCGACGTCGTGTTCCTTCTAGTGATAAATAGGCCTTCAAGGTCGCCAGTTCCTCGCGTAGTGGATGTTCATCATGCCGCGTCGCTGTCGTCAACAGTTGAAGCAGCGCATTCAGTTGATGTTTCACAGGAGTTCCCGGATCAGCTGTCCGCTGGATTTCTTCGATGATCCCTTTCAGATAGCTGACGTGTAACATCGGTTTCATCTTTCTTCCGTTTAACCGGAGCAACTGATCTTCTCGGTGCATGTGTAGCTCTCGTGCTAATAAACGGACGAGTTGTTCCGTCATCCGCTCGACGGTGTCGTCAAATAGGTCTTTCGAAAAGTAACAGATGACACCTGCCTTTTGACCGTTAATGCGCATCGGATGAAAACTGAGAATTTGTCCCGTCTGCTCGTCTTCCTGTCGGACGGGTTCTTCTGCTTCGATCCATCGTTGTTCCTCACGTCTCGGTTGCTCGCCACAGACTGCTGGTTGCTGGTCCGTCATATCGATGACGACCTCTGTCGCCCCGAGCACGACGATCCGTTGCATCTTTGTCTCCTTCAATAACGTCGCTCCGATCTGCCGTGCGACTTCCGAAGTCAATCCCTGCTTTCGTAAGGGTTGTAATGCTTGCAGTAGACGATCGGATCGCTCGGTCTGGCGGACGAAGAGTGCTCCTTCGAGTCGAAGTTGTGTCCGTAAGATCATGATGAACAGTACGACCCCACATATGTTTGCGAACAGTAACGGAAAAGCGGCACGACTCATCAAATCCAGTGCCTCCGCTGTATCAGGGGCAAGTAATAATGTAATCCCACTTTCGAACAATAATGCCGTCAATACGATACCGATTGGTGGAACGAGCGCATAACCATCATGCAAGCGCCAGCGTTTTCGATACCAGCCGCTCGCAAGTCCAGCGAGCATGGCGATGATCCAACCGGCTTCTGCCCCTAACGAACCGAGTACGTAGCGGTGTAAACCAACCAAACATCCCGTGATGCCGCCGATCACTGGTCCACCAATCAATCCGCTCGTCACGATGACAGCGAGTCGGGTATCGAGCAACAAGGCATCCTTTTCGACAGCTAATCCGAGTAACGGATCAATCGTCGTATCTTGCGAAAGTTCAATTCCTGCGTAGTTCATCAAAATACCGGATGACACGAATGCAAAGAGCAGTGGAAGATTCATTCCGCGGTCCATCTTGAATATGTATCGGGAAATGCGCCACTGGGACAATAAAAAGGCTAACAGTGCTAACATACCTAAACGACTCAGTAAGAATGGGATCTGCTCGAGCACGGAATACCTCCTCGTTTCATAGGACGCGAATCAACAATAAAGTCGTATTAGATTACATTCCCGCTCCTCTCTGCATTCTCCTATCACGACTACCGAAAGTTCGCACAATCCGTCTATTCTTGATTTTTTGACTGATGTGATATAAAAAAGCCGGCTCCTCCATGAGGAACCGACCATCTTATGCTTCTGCTTGTTCAGCTGGATGCAACCAAATCTTGACGCGGTTGATTTGATAGTTCTCCATCTCCATCACCTCGACGGAGAAGTCTGGTGTATCGATATGCTCACCTGGCTGAAGATCAATGTTATGCATCTGAATCCAGCCACCGATCGTATCGACATCTTCGACATTCGTAAAACGAATATTGAAACGTTCTTCCAAGTCAGCGAGCAAGACTGTACCGTCGAGTAGGAACTCGTCCGATTTGACCTGTTCGATTTCTTCGACTTCATCTGCGTCGAATTCATCACGGATTTCACCGACGATTTCTTCGAGTAAGTCTTCCATCGAGACGAGACCTGCCGTTCCACCGTATTCATCGACGACGAGAACGAGATGGGTCCGGGTCCGTTTCATCTTGCGAAGTGTCTCTTGAAGCGACGTCACTTCCGAAACAACCGGTAAATCCTTGATATAATGCGTCACCGGATGCTCATTGCCGTTCGCATAATCCGTCAAGACTTCCTTGACGTTGACGTATCCGAGAATCCGGTCCTTATCGTTTTCTTCTGTGACCGGGTAACGCGTGTACGGATTATCCATGAAGATTTCCATCAGTTCATCTTTCGTCAAACGTTCCGAGATCGTCTCCATCCGCATCCGCGGCACCATCAAATCTTTGACGATGTGCTCATCAAACGCAAAGACGTTTTGCATGAGGGCAAGTTCCGTTTGGTTGATTTCACCACTTTGGAAACTTTGCGCCATGATGATTTTCAATTCATCTTCCGAGTGGGCTTGTTCGTGCCCTGCTGGTTTGACACCGAACAGACCGAGGAATAAGCGCGCTGAACCGTTGAGTAACCAAATGAATGGGTACATGATTTTACCGAACACATAAAGTGGACGGGCAAACAACAATGTCATGCGTTCTGCATACTGAATCGCAAGCGTCTTCGGAGCGAGTTCACCGATGACGACGTGTAAGAACGTTACGGATACGAATGCGATACCAAACGACAAGAGTGTCGAAACAGCAGCAGAGATCCCGAAGTCGTCGAAGACAGGATGCAAGATCTTTTCAACGGTTGGTTCACCAAGTGCCCCAAGACCAAGTGCCGTGACCGTGATACCAAGCTGACAGGCAGACAAGTAGTAATCGAGATCGCCCGCGATCTTTTTCGCGAGGACGGCACTTTTGTTCCCTTCTTGAATCATTTGATCCAAACGCGACATCCGAACCTTAACGACAGCAAATTCCGATCCGACGAAAAACGCCGTCAACGCAATCAACAAGACCACTAAAAATAAATTGATGAATAATATAGTATCCAAAATCCCCTAAACAGGGGTCACCTCCATTGTTTTGTATTAAAGCTGTGCAATCAAGGAAGCAATCAATGTCAGACGTCGGGACAGTTCTAAGCGGATCGCTTGTTTTTCGACGTCCGTCGAATACAACAAACGCTGCTCGAGTCCTTCAACCGTCGCCTGAAGTTGTTTCACTTCCTGATAAATCGTCTCCCCTGTTTTTTGTTCCCGTTCCGTAAAAGAAGCAAGAATCTCTTGCAGGGAAAGTCGTTGAGACTTCAAATATTCAATCTTTTCGATTTGATGAATGACCGATTCGTCATACAGACGGTAGCCAGACGCGGTACGCTCTGGTGTTAACAGACCGAGTGATGTGTAGTAATCGATCGTTCGTTTTGATAAGCCGGTGGTCTCCGCGACCTGACCGATTCGAAGTAACGCCTTCCCAAAAGATTCTCACCTCCTTTCTATAGCTAGTTCTCTTATCTTATCATGTCAAAACCATACAGTAAAACGTCGCGCTTTTTCAGAGAAAAAAAACGACTACTCCCGTTCGCACGAGAATAATCGTTTCATCCCACTTTTTCATACGGTTACGACAGGTTCTTCGACTGGTATACCGACGATTGAGCGTTCTAGTAATTCAACGACATCGTACGTAGCAACCGCCTCGTCGACTTCCTTCGCCTTCGTGCCGTCACTGAGCATCGTCAGACAGTACGGACATGCTGACCCAATGACAGACGGTTGGACCGTCAACAATTGTTCCGTCCGTGCGACGTTGACGCGTGCGCCGACTTTTTCTTCTTGCCACATCATGCCGCCACCAGCACCGCAACACATCCCTTTTTCCCGGTTGCGTTCCGTCTCGACGAGCGTGATGCCTGGAATCTTCTCGAGAATATAACGTGGTGCGTCGTAAATATCATTGTAACGACCAAGATAACACGAATCGTGATAGACGACACGCTCCTTGACTTCATGGAGCGGTGTGATCCGTTTTTCGTCAATCAGTCGTGCGAGCAATTCGGTATGGTGATAGACTTCAACGTCCGGACTCAGTCCGAAGTCGGGATACTCGTTTTTAAATGTATTGTAGGCATGCGGATCAATCGTGACGATCTTTTTGACGCCGTATTTCTCAAATGATTTAATGTTTGCTTCCGCGAGTTCCTGGAACAAAACTTCGTTCCCGATCCGGCGCGGTGTATCTCCTGAGTTTTTCTCATCGTTTCCTAGAATCGCAAACGAGATGTCTGCCTCGTTTAGAATACGCGCAAACGCCATCGCGATTTTTTGACTTCGGTTATCGTACGATCCCATCGCACCAACCCAGAACAGGTACTCGAAGTCTTCGCCCGCTTTTTTCTTCTCCTTTGCTGTCGGAACGACGAGTTCATCACGGTTTTTCCGCCAGTTTTCGCGTTCTTTCCGGTTCATCCCCCATGGATTACCTTGACGTTCGATGTTTGCCATCGTCCGTTGCATCTCCGGATCCATCTTGCCTTCCATCATGACGAGATGACGACGGAGGTCGATGATCTTATCGACATGTTCGTTCATGACCGGACACTGATCTTCACAGTTCCGACACGTCGTACACGCCCAGATCTCTTCTTCTGTAATGACGTTCCCAATCAATGAATCTGGAACGATATCCATCTGTCCGGCTGCTGCGAGTGAAGCGATTTGATTTCCTTGCGATCCTTCGAACGCAAAGGCAGGTGCCCATGGCGAGCGCTGTGTGATGGCTGCCGTTTTCATGTTGAGATGGTCCCGTAATTTAACGATCAAATCCATCGGCGACAACATCTTCCCCGTTCCACTCGCTGGGCACATGTTCGTACAGCGTCCACACTCGACGCAGGCATATAGATCAACGAGCTGTTTCTGATTGAAATCTTCGATTCGGTTGACCCCGAAGCTAAATTCCGCTTCGTCGTCTTCTGCCTCTTCCATGACCGATAGATCAATCGGTGCCAAACGCCCGACTTTCGACGTTCGACCGAGCCAGACGTTTGCTGTACCGGCAATCAAGTGTGCATGTTTACCTTGCGGGATGTAAACCATGAAGCTAAGTAAGAACAGTAAGTGTGCCCACCAGAAGAAAACGAATAATCCAAACGCAACCGATTCCGGCACCCAACTGAATAAGAACGCGATGCTTGAAGCAACCGGTTCACCGAGCGTCGAATGATTCTCATAGACAAGGAAGAAGCCGTTTCCGAACAGGACGGCGACCATCAAACCACCGATGAAGATCAACGCAAGACCTGCCATGAAATTCCGCTTCAAGCGGACGAGTTTCTCAACGTACCGGCGATAAAATCCCCAAACGACAGCAATCAAGATAACGAGCATGACGATTTCTTGGAAGAATGTAAAAATCGGATAAAGCAGACCGAGTGGGACATGCGGAAAACGCTGACCGACGGCGAGTCCTTTCCAGATAAAATCGATCGCTCCGAATTGAACGAGTAAGAAGCCGTAGAACATCATAACGTGGATAGCGCCACTTTTCTTATCTTTTAATAATTTCTTTTGACCGAAGACGTTGACTAAGACTGCGTCCAGTCGTTCTTTGTTCGTCAGTGTCCATTCCGCCTTTTTCCCCCGTTTAATAGCGGCATAACGACTTTTGACGAGTGACGTGAACAGATAGCCCGCATAGCCGATGACGAGTAGGAAGGCAATCCAGTTGATGAGTAAAAACGTATTCATGTTCGAACAAACCCCTTTCCCCCTAAAGCAGTTGTGTTGAAATGAGTATAGCATATAATGAATGGCTATTCATTCATTTTTTTCATTTAGTTTTTACTGCGTCACACAAGCAGATACGTACTCAAAAAAAAATCAAGCGGTGGATCATCCACCGCTTGATTTAATCACGTCCAATACGTCATTTTTTTAATTTCATTGTATTGGCCATCAGAACAGGGATGTCCGTATTTTCATGCAACCCACTGAACTGTTCGCTTTGTGGACCGTACGCGTAGAGCGGAACGTCAACACCTGTATGCACGGCAGTCGTCCAGCCGACATACGCTCGTTTACTGATTATCTCATTCAATGTCATGACGCGTTTCTTCGCATCTACTTTTTGCAACGTCTGAATTTCTTCAGCCGTCAAATCAAACGTCGTTTCTCGTTTGACGACAGAGGCGATGTTCGATAAGTCGTCGTTGAACTGACGAACCATCTCATTCCCCGTCGCCTTGACGTTTTTCAAGACTTCTGGTTTCGCTACGTACTCATCGTATCCACCGACGGACATACCACCTGTATCATGGTCACCGGCGACGACGACCAATGTGTGTTTATCTTTTGCTGCAAAACGAAGCACTTTTTCGACTGCCTGGTGGAACGCTTCTGCATCCTTCATCGCCCAAGCAGCATCATGCGCATGACCCGCCCAGTCGATCTGACTTCCTTCTACCATCAAGAAGAAGCCATCGCGGTCTTTCTTCAATGTTTGCAGGGCTTTCGACGTCATCGTCGCAAGGCTCGGTTGATTCGTGTTTTCCCGGTCCAATTCTGGTGCCATTCCTTCTTCTGCAAACAATCCAAGAACTTTACGACCATCCGTCTCATTCAGACTTTCGAGTGAATCCGCATACTGGTATCCTGCTCGTTCTGCTTTCTTCACTAGATTACCAGCCTCTTGAACGCCACCATTCTTTTGATCAAAAAAGAACTTCTGACCGCCACCAAGTAAGACGTCGACTTTCATTTCATCCATATATTGTTTCGCGATGTCCGCTTCATTCGCACGCGTTGCGACTTGCGATGCAAAAACAGCTGGTGTCGCATGGGTGATGGCTGATGTCGAGACAAGTCCTGTTGCTTTGCCTGCTTGATCCGCCCGATCAAGAATAGACGCTACTTCTTTTCCACTTGGATCCATACCGATTGTTCCGTTGTTTGTTTTTGTTCCTGTTGCCATCGCCGTTCCGGCAGCTGCTGAATCGGTCACTTTCGTGTTTGCCGAATACGTCCGCATCATTCCTTTTAAATGACCGTCGAGTTCCGTCTCCTCGCCTCCTTGATACCAGCGATAATTCGTTGCATAGGCAGCCGAATAACCATCCGGAATCATGAAGATGACATTTTTAACCTTCGCTTGTTTCGTGTTTTGTTTTGCCTCGACTGGCTGAGCCGATTCATATGTATAGCCCGCAACTCCCGTCATAAGCACTGTACCGAGAATACCTGTCGCCATACATTTCTTGTTCATTTGCGTTTCCTCCCTGTTCCCGATGATGGTTTCATCATACCGAGCGAATGTAAATGAACGATGGAGACTGCTTTAAGGAATGTAAAGAAACGATGACAGCCGAGTTACCACTTCATCTCTTCAAACATGTAATAGCCTTTGTGCTGTTCTTCTAAATATGTCGATAACGGAAGACGGACGTCTTCACTCGTGATGTACTCCGCTAACTCCGTTTGATCGATCCACTTCGTCTCAATGATTTCTTCATCGGGATCATTTGGATCAAGTACACCACTCACTTCGCAATCAAAATAAGTCACGAGGCTGTGCGCTTGATAGGTCGGCATGAAGTTCTCCGTTAAGAAAGCAAACGACGACGATGTGACCGTCAAGCCGGTTTCTTCTTCCACCTCGCGACGAAGTGCTTGCTCGAGTGTCTCTCCTGATTCAATCTGTCCACCAGGTAAGCTCCAGCGCTTCTCCTGACCCGATTGATTATTGACGATGAGCAGTTGATCGCCCTTGCGGATGATCGCGACGATGATTCGATAGAGTGGATACATGACGCTTCCTCCTAAAAAGACCACCTTGCCTAAAACAAGATGGTCCACTGAATGTTTATTCTAACCCGAGCGACTGTGGTAGACGGACTGCACGTGCGAAGGCATTTTTATAATCCTTTTTCGCGACTAACTTTTCGACTTCACGGATTGCTGGATGCTGTTCGTCCGCGAACGCACCAAGGATCGTCAAGTAACGCTCGTATACTTGATCGTCTTCCTGACGTGCTTTCAAGAGCGCTGTATACAGCATGACGGTATCTTCGCCGTATAAGACCGGTAATTCTTCATTGATTAAGAGTAGCGTATCGATGGACTCCGGGTCGACCTTCGGATTGTATTCCGTGATGACCTGCTCTGCGAGTCCTTCGAGTTGATCACGCCATTCGTTGTAGCGCGGCTCATCGTTCTCGAGCCATTCAAACCATTCCTCTTCCAACATCTGCTCCATTTGACGTACTGTTTGTTCAAATGCCATTCGTCTCACTCCGTTCCCAAGTTAAATTAATCGTATACGTACCGACTGCTTGTCCATTCATCTTTAATGTATAGCGAAACTGCATCTGCCGCGGTTTCATCTCAATCGTCTCCGTGCCCGTTTCCATCAACATCTGACCGAATTGACTGCCATACTGGCTTTTGGTCGTCTCTCCTAAAATGAAGACATGATGCATCGCAACAGGACCTTTACGATTCAAAGCAATCTGGTCTTTTGACCATTTGATCGTCGTATCGATCGGTTGTTCATCCGGCTGAACGAACTTCACGGCAAAACCGTCTTTTGTTTCGAACAACGTGCCGTCCGCCTTAAGTTCGACCGATTCACGCATCGGACCATCTTCGATCGTCGTCACCTGTCGTAATGACACCGGGTACTTTAATGGTTTCACTTCTATCACCTCATCGTTTAGCGTACACGATTTTTTCGTCTGATGCACCTTCTGCTTACATGCAACAAAAAAACGGATCCGATGTACATCGAATCCGTTCCAGATTGTAGACAAATGGACTGACTCAAAAAATGACGCACCTTTTCACGCCCTTTCCTCAGGCGAGACACAAGCCAGTTTTCCCGCTCCATTCGAGCAGGAAAACGGGTCTTGTTTGTCTTTGACAGCGCAAAATTGCGCTTTTTCCTGTAGGAGTGGCGTGTAACGTGTCATTTTCTTTATAACCGGAAGGAGAATCAGAAAAGCGTTTTGTTCACTCGACATCGCTTCCTAGGGAAAAACAAGCAAGAGCGACCCTGCAGCGAAGCGAAGCGGCGCGATGCTTGTCCCAGGAAAACGATGCGAGACGAACAAAAAAAAGCGCAATCCTTCTCGTTAGAGAACAATTGCACTTATCTTCAGTCTCAAACAGATTCGATGTACTTCGAATCCGTTCAAAACATATTAGCGCACACGGTACAGACGAGCTTCGAATGGACGAAGGACGAGTTCTGTTCCTTCGTGGTGCATCGTCGGATAGTTGCCAAGCAACATATTGTCCGAGTGCAAGATGATGTCCGTATCGATTTCTGCTGTTTCGCCTTTTAAGTTCGTAACGATCAAGAATTGTTCGTCACCAAGCGTCCGTGTATACGCGTAGACTTTCGTGTCTTCCGGTAAGATGAGATCGTACGCGCCGTAAATCAACGTCTCTTCCATCTTACGGATTTGGATCATTCGTTTATAGAAGTTCAAGATTGAATCTTCATCTTGTTCTTGCGACGCGACGTTGATGTCCGCGTAGTTTGGGTTGACACCAAACCATGGAGATTGATTCGAGAAACCACCGTTTTGCTCATTTGTCCACTGCATTGGTGTGCGTGAGTTATCACGGGACGAGTTCCAGATGACTTCCATGATTTCCTCATGTGTTTTCCCAGAAGCAAGTTGCATGTCGTACATGTTTTTCGTCGCGACATCATCATAATCCGAGATGTCCGGGAATTGAACGTTCGTCATCCCGATCTCTTGTCCTTGATAGATGAACGGTGTGCCTTGCATGAAGAAATACATCATCGCAAGCGACTTCGCGCTCTCTTTCCAGTACTGTTCCTCGTCACCCCAAAGGGAGACTGAACGAACCTTATCGTGGTTTTCGAGGTATAACGCATTCCACCCTGTAGCTTCAAGTCCTTTTTGCCATTTCGTCAGCACTTGTTTCAGTTTGACGACGTCGACTCCTTTTTCCGCATCTGCACGCCAGAGATCCATGTGCTCGAATTGGAAGACCATGTTCATCTTACCGTTCTCTTCTCCGACCCAGAGATCCGCTTCTTCCGGTGTGACGCCGTTTGCTTCTCCGACTGTCATGATATCGTATTTCGAGAACGTCTCATCCTTCAACTCTTCGAGATACGCATGGATGCCTTCGACGTTCATATGCATATCGAATGAAGGAACATACGGCATACCAAGCGGGTTCGGGAGATCGGCGAATGATTGATCCTTATTGATGTGACTGATTGCATCGATTCGGAAACCGTCGATACCTTTATCGAGCCACCAGTTGATCATCGTATAGACGGCTTGACGCATATCGCGGTTTTGCCAGTTCAAGTCTGGTTGACGACGAGAGAAGACGTGCAGGAAGTACTGCTCCGTCTTTTCATCATATTCCCATGCTGATCCACCGAAAATACTTTCCCAGTTGTTCGGTTCTCCACCATTGACGGCATCTTTCCAAATGTACCAATCGCGTTTCTCATTGTCTTTTGACGAACGTGATTCAAGGAACCACGGGTGTTCATCCGATGTGTGGTTGACGACAAGATCAAGCAAGACCTTGATGTCACGCTTATGCGCTTCTTCCATCAAGAGATCAAAGTCCGCCATCGTACCGAACTCATCCATGATGTCTTCATAATCACTGATATCATATCCATTATCATCGTTCGGTGACTTGAACATCGGGCAAATCCAAAGGACATCGACGCCAAGATCCTTCAAATAATCCAATTTTGCGATGATACCCGGAATATCGCCGATTCCATCGTTGTTTGCATCGTAAAAGCTGCGTGGATAGATTTGGTAAGCAACTGCTTCTTTCCACCAAGCTCGTGTAATTGTTTGTTGGGCCGTTTCAGGGCGCGGTATCATTTGTGTCATGTGTCGTGAATCCTCTCGTAGGTCAGTCTTTGGGGTGTTGTTTTCATTAGTCAGTTAACTTCTATACATAGCGCAACCGATTGCGCAATTCCTCTACCTTCATCTTATCAAATCCACTTTTAAAGTCAATGTTTCGGGGGTGATTCCACCATTTCACATCAACGGTTGTCACTCTTCGTTCACACTGAATATTTCAGGTCATTTTACATTACATTTACTGAATTATCCTACACTGTTTATCGGTCGATTTCTACCCTTTTGCATAACCTTTCCTTCCGAAAGTGAATCTTTTTTTCTTCGTTCGGGTATACCCTTACCAATGCATGTAAAAAAGGGGGATTTTCAGGATGAAGGGACAATTCTTTATTGGCGGACAATGGCTAGATCACGGACGAGAACGGACAGATGTTACGAATCCAGCTACTGGCGAAGTCGTCGGTAGTGTACCAAACGGAACAAAATCAGACGTCAACGACGCAGTAGAAGCAGCACGGAAGGCATTTCCTGATTGGTCGAAACGGACAGTCTACGAACGTGCCGAACTGCTCGAGAAGTTATATGCGAAGATGATTGAGAAAAAAGATGAACTGGCTCGCCTGATGACGCTGGAAATGGGGAAACCGCTCGCTGAATCAGAAGGTGAAGTGCAGTATGCCGCAAACTTCGTCAAATGGTTTGCAGAGGAAGGAAAACGCGCTTATGGACGTGTCATTCCGACACATGATGCTTCTAAACGACTTCAAGTCATCAAACAGCCGGTTGGTGTCGTTGCTGCGATCACACCATGGAACTTCCCGGCGGCCATGATTACCCGAAAGCTTGCTCCAGCACTCGTCGCCGGATGTACGTTTGTCATCAAACCACCAACAGCGACTCCGCTTACCGCGCTTCGTCTTCTTGAACTCTGTCAGGAAGTCGGGATTCCAGAAGGCGTCGTTAATGCCGTTACAGGTAGCGGGAAAGCACTCGGTGAATCACTCGCGACACATCCACATGTCGATAAGATCACCTTCACTGGTTCAACCGAAGTTGGACGGACGCTGATGGCTCAAGGAGCAGAGACGATCAAGGCGATGTCGCTCGAACTCGGAGGACATGCACCGATTCTCGTCTTTGATGACTGTGACCTTGATTTAGCTGTCGCTGAGACGATTAAGTCGAAATTCCGTAATGGCGGTCAAACGTGCGTCTGCGGAAACCGGATTTACGTATCCGACTCGATCTATGATGCGTTCGTTGAAAAACTCGGGCAAGAGACAGCGAAGCTGAAGACCGGAAATGGTTTGGATGCTGAGACGAAGATTGGACCGATGATCAATAAAGCGGGTTACGATAAAGTCAAAAAACATGTCGATGATGCGACATCCGCTGGTGCACGAGTCGTCACGGGCGGAACAGGAACGACGGATGAGGAGAACGATGTCTATTATTATGAAGCAACCGTTCTCGCGGACGTAAAACCCGGCATGCTGATCATGAACGAGGAGACGTTCGGACCTGTTGCTCCCGTCCAGCGTGTCAGTTCTGATGAGGAAGCGGTTCGTTACGCCAACCAGACACCATTCGGTCTCGCTTCGTACGTCTTTACAAAGGATTACGCGCGTGCCATTCGTGCAATCGAGAGGCTTGATTATGGAATCGTCGGCTGGAATGATGGCGTTCCTTCTGCTGCGCAAGCACCATTTGGTGGAATGAAACAATCCGGTCTCGGACGCGAAGGTGGTAGTGAAGGACTCGAAGCGTATCTCGAGACGAAGTACATTTCAATCGGTGGACTAGCGTGAACGCGGCGGATTGGTTCGTCCAATGTTTAGAGGCAGAGGGCGTCACGCATATCTTTGGTGTTCCCGGTGAGGAAAACATCACATTACTCGAATCACTCAGTCGTTCGTCGATCACCTTCATCACGACACGTCACGAAACGAACGCCGCGTTCATGGCAGCGATGTTCGGTCGCCTGAGTGGACGACCGGGTGTCTGCCTATCGACACTTGGTCCCGGTGCGACCAATATGATGACCGGTATTGCAAGTGCGACGATGGATCATTCCCCTGTCGTCGCGATCACTGGTCAAGGAGCGACAGCACGGCAACACAAAGCATCGCATCAAATGTTTGATCTCGTAGACCTCTATCGTCCGGTCACGAAGTCCAGTACGTCCGTTCTGTCAGCGGAGGTCATTTCAGAAATCGTTCGACGTGCCTTTGCGACAGCAAAAAGCGAAAAACCAGGGGCAACCCATATCTCTTTTCCAGAAGACATCGCAAAACAAGAACGTGATCAAGCAGCGACACCCTTGCAACAAGATAGCACGCCAACACATCTCCATTCCTTGACGATTGATGATCCCGATGCCTTACGTCTGATCGAACGAGCAAAACGTCCGGTCATCATTGCTGGATTTGGCATCCATCGGCAGCAAGCACTCGATGCATTTCGAGCATTCGTCGAAAAGCTTCAAGCTCCCGTCGTCGAGACGATGATGGGAAAAGGAGCGATTTCTTCACACCATCCGCTCGCTGCACACACGATCGGTTTACCAGACGTCGATTACAACCAGCGGATTCTCGATGCGAGTGACCTCATCATTACGGTGGGCTACGATATTACGGAGTTACCTCCGCAAAAATGGAACCCGAAAAAGACACCGATCGTCCATTTGGATACAAATCCTCACGAAATCGATGCTTATTATCCGGTTGTCGCGAACCTAGTCGGACCACTCGTCGATATGCTGACTGTATTGACTCCTTTACTGCCCGAGCGTGCGTGGAACGACTGGCAACAAGATCGCGATAAATTACGCGACGAAATTCAAGAAACGTACTCGCTTGCCCTGCCTTTACACCCTCAAAGTATCGTTCGTGAACTCGAACGAACCGTCGGGGAGGATGGCATGGTCTTCTCAGACGTCGGCGCACACAAAGTCTGGCTCGCACGCCATTATCAAACGACACGTCCAGATCAATTATTCATTTCCAACGGGTTTGCTTCGATGGGCTATGGTTTATCGAGTGCGCTCGCAGCCAAACTATTGTATCCGGACCGGCGAATCGTCTGTGCCGCTGGAGATGGTGCCTTTTTGATGAATGGTCAGGATCTCGAGACCGCCGTTCGTTTGAAGCTTCCACTTGTCGTGTTGATTTGGCGTGACGGTACCTATGGACTGATTGAATGGAAACAACAACAAGCGTATGGGCGGTCGTCCTACATCACGTTTGACAATCCAGACCTCGTTCAACTGGCTCATGCTTTCGGCGCACTCGGTCTCCGTGTCGGTGAACATGGCTCCCTCGCACATTGTCTTGACCAAGCATTTGCAAGTGATGGACCCGTTTTGATTGACTGTCCGGTCGATTACCGGGAAAATCTAAAGTTAAGTGAACGTCTCCGGACGTATGGAGGGTGATATACATGACACAACCACGTAAACTGCAATCTATTTCTGATTTTGATCAATTTGCGTCCGAACATACCGCGTTCGTGATTTGCAAACACAGTACGACATGCCCGATCAGTGCCGCAGGATTCTCGGAGTATACGAAGTTCGCGGATGAAACGTCTGTTCCAACGGCGTATCTTTTCGTCCAAGAAGCTCGGACCTTATCGAATCACATCGCTGAACACTATAATGTCCGACATGAGTCGCCACAAGTTCTTTTCATTCAGGACGGCAAATCTGTCTGGACAGCATCTCACTACGACATTACAAAGGATGCACTCGAAACGAACGTTCAGTAACGCTAATTATGAAACAAGCTTCTGGCTGTTTCAAACTGAAGACAAAGCGCAATTTTCCTCTAACGAGAAGGATTGCGCTTTTTTATTTCCTACGAATCATTTTCCTCATTTAGAAAAACGCTTTCAAAACTACATAAAAAATAAAATTACCTTTCTTAGCTATTATTATTTGTAATTCGAACTAAATCGGATTAAGATAAACTACAGATAGAACGACCGTATAGAAATCTGTACCGTTAGTTTAGTTAGGAGGATATTCATGCAACAAAGTGCAACTCACACAGCTCGAGCTCCTTACGGCATCCTCGCCGTTTTGATGATCGGGGCATTCATCGCTTTCTTAAATAATACCTTGCTCAACATCGCCCTTCCTTCAATCATGAAGGATCTAGCGATCGAACCAGCTACTGCTCAATGGCTGTCGACTGGTTTCATGCTCGTCAATGGTGTCTTAATTCCGACATCTGCTTTCTTGATTCAAAAGTATTCGGTTCGTCGCTTGTTCTTACTTGCGATGACCCTCTTCTCGACCGGAACGATTCTTGCCGGATTCGCAGATGTCTTCTCTGTGTTGCTCGCAGGACGGATGATTCAAGCATCTGGTTCTGCGATCATGATGCCGTTACTGATGAACGTCATGCTCGTCAGTTTCCCGATTGAAAAACGCGGAACCGCAATGGGATTCTTCGGATTAATCATGATGGGGGCCCCAGCGATCGGACCGACGTTGTCTGGTTGGATCATCGAGCACTACGATTGGCGGATGTTATTCCACTTCATCACACCAATCGCCTTGATCGTTCTCGTCGCTGGTTTCTTCTTACTTCGTGACGTCAAGGAACGGTCTGCCACTCGGATCGATCTCGCTTCCGTGGCACTTTCGTCACTTGGTTTCGGTGGCTTACTGTATGGATTCAGCTCAGCTGGCTCTAAAGGTTGGGACAGCTTCCACGTCTACGGTGCGCTGATCGTCGGAGTCATCGCACTCGTGACATTCATTTACCGTCAGCTCCATATGGAACGTCCGATGCTCAACTTCAAGATTTATCGTTACCCGATGTTCGCCTTGTCTTCTGCCATCTCGATGGTCGTCACGATGGCGATGTTCTCGGGCATGTTATTGCTTCCGATCTATGTCCAGACGATTCGCGGTATCTCACCACTCGATGCGGGTCTCATGCTGTTACCGGGTGCCATCTTGATGGCCGTCATGTCACCGATCAACGGGAAACTGTTTGATAAGATTGGTGGTCGTCCTCTTGCGTTAACTGGTTTGTTCATCACAGTCGTTACCAGTTACTACTTCAGTCAGCTTGAGATGGATACGACGTATACGCATCTGATCGTCCTGTATTCATTGCGGATGTTCGGGATGTCAATGGTCATGATGCCAGTCTCGACGAACGGTTTGAACCAGTTACCAACACGCTACTATCCACACGGAACAGCGATGAACAATACGTTGCAACAAGTATCCGGTGCGATTGGTACCGCCTTGCTTGTTACAATCATGTCGACGCATGCGAAGACACGTGGAACAGAACTCGCGGCTGAAGCAGCGAAGAACATGACGAGTCAACCGACAGCTGAAGCGGCTGCTGCTTTAAAACAGCAGATTACGATGCAAGCAACGCTTGACGGAATCAACTATGCGTTCTTCATCTCGACGTTCATTGCTGGTCTAGCATTCGTCCTTGCTTTCTTCATTAAACGGGCGACACAAGCTGAAGACATCATTAGCGATCAACGTTCATTAAACGAAACGATCGTCAAACCACAAGTTTCCAATCAATAAGTACAAAAGCAGTCGCCTCTCGCGACTGTTTTTTTATTTCTTAAGCTAAATACTGGTACCCCCCATACCTATATGTTACAGTAAAGATGACAACAAGATCACCAAAGGAGGTACGACTATGACACACGATCATCCCGTCGTTCCACGAACGAACGAAGAACAAGATGCGTTGATGAAACGACTAAAGCGCATCGAAGGACAAGTCCGCGGGATTGCTAACATGGTCGCTGAAGATCGGTATTGTATTGACATTTTGACGCAAACGGCATCAATCCAAGCAGCTTTGCGGCAAGTCGAACTACAAATCATCGAACGCCATGTCAAGATGTGCATGCATGAAGTTGCCACCCGTCAAGACAGTACGGACGCTTACGTCGAAGAATTGATGGCGGTCATCGCTCGATTGAAAAAGTAAGGAGGGTTTTCTGATGTCAAAAACGATTGAGTTTGATATTGAAGGCATGACGTGTGCCGCCTGCTCTGCCCGGATTGAAAAAGTCCTCAACCGGATGGACGGGGTTGAAGCAACGGTCAACTTGCCGCTTGAAACCGCTCGTGTCTCGATTTCTGATGCCTATGACGATCAAGCGATCATCGAAAAAATCCGAAAAATCGGCTACGGGGCAACGGTCAAACAAGCACCACACGCAACAAAATCGAATCGCCGGATGCTGTATCGCTTTATCATCGCGGCCCTTCTATCGTTACCGCTGCTTGCGAGCATGCTGACGCATATTCCGAACAGTCCGTTTCATCTTCCATTCTTGATGAATCCGTGGCTACAGTTTGCTTTAGCAACACCAGTACAATTCATCATCGGAGCGCCCTTCTACAGCGGGGCTTATAAAAGTTTACGGAGTGGGAGTGCCAATATGGACGTTCTCGTTGCACTCGGGACATCGGCAGCCTACTTTTATTCCGTTGCTGAAATGCTACTCGTCTCTAATATGCCTCACCTTTACTTTGAGACAAGCGCGATTCTGATTACACTCGTCCTGCTCGGTAAAGTTCTCGAAGACCGTGCCAAACAACAGACGACAGGAGCAATCAAAAGCCTGCTCTCCCTTCAAGCGAAGGAAGCCGTCGTCTTAGAGGATGGACAGGAACGAACTGTCTCCATCGACGCGATTCAAACTGGTATGATCTTACTCGTAAAACCCGGGAACAAAATTCCGACAGATGGTGTCATTCGGGCTGGCGACGCGTATCTCGATGAATCGATGTTGACTGGTGAATCCGCGCCTGTTCATAAAACGGTTGGGGAATCCGTCATTGGTGGTACGCTGAATACGAACGGATCTTTACAAGTCGAAGCGACAAAAATCGGACAAGCGACAGTTCTCTCGCAAATCATTCGTGTCGTCGAACAAGCGCAGACTGAAAAAGCACCGATTCAACGACAAGCCGATCGGATTTCTGGTGTGTTCGTGCCGATCGTCGTTGCCATCGCGCTTCTGACGTTAGCCGCTTGGTGGATGTTCACCGGTTCCTTTGCGGAAGCGATTCGTCCTGCCATCGCGGTGCTCGTCATCGCTTGTCCATGTGCGCTCGGGCTTGCGACACCAACTTCGATCATGGTTGGAACCGGAAAAGGGGCGGAACGAGGTATTCTCTTCAAGGGCGGTGCTCAACTCGAGAATCTTCAACATGTCGATGCTGTCGTCTTTGATAAGACCGGAACACTGACAGTCGGTCGCCCCATCGTCGTCGAAACGTTCGGTACGGAGACAGCGCTCGATTTCGCTGCTGCGCTTGAACGGCAATCGGAACATCCCCTTGCTCGCGCCATCACAGCAGAACGGGATGTCGTCTTTGATATCGAACGATTCCACGTCGAATCAGGACATGGGATCACGGGACAAATCATGGGACATGATCTCATCGTCGGATCGGCGCGAATGATGCAGGAACGCGGTCTTACTCTTCCCGACTGGACATCACTTGGAGCGACACTCGTATATGTTGCTGTCGACGGAAAAGTCGTTGCCGGATACGCCATCCGTGACGCGTTGAAAGATTCAGCGAAAGAAACGATCCGGCGGTTGCGCCAGACAAAAGAAGTGTATCTCTTGACCGGTGATCGTCGGGAAGTCGCCGAGCATTTAGCAGAGGAGCTTGGACTCGATCCAGCGTTCGTCTTTGCTGACGTCTTACCTGTTGAAAAGGCTGATGTTATTCAATCACTTCAACAAACGAAACGTGTCGCGATGGTCGGAGACGGTATCAATGATGCCCCTGCTCTTGTAACGGCGGACGTTGGCATCGCGCTCGGTAGCGGCACGGATGTTGCCCTTGAAGCAGCCGACGTGACATTGCTTGGACACGACTTAAAACAAGTTTTACTTGCGATCGAGTTGAGTGAGCAAACGATGAAAAATATTCGTCAAAATCTTGTCTTCGCACTTGGCTATAATACGATTGGCATTCCGGTCGCTTTTCTCGGGCTGCTTGCCCCATGGCTTGCGGGCGCTGCCATGGCATTCAGCTCTGTCTCTGTCGTGACGAATGCGTTACGATTAAAACGTACCCCACTATCTGAAGGAGGAACATCATCATGAAAGAAACAACATTATCTGTTATCGGTATGACATGCAATCACTGTAAAGCGAGTGTTGAATCCGCTCTATCTGAAGTCGAAGGTGTGCAACAGGCAACTGTCTCACTCGAACAAAACCAAGTGACCGTACAGCATGAGGACGTTTCACGTGAGCGTCTCGTCGATGCGATTGAAGAGATCGGCTATGATGTGCCGACTGCATAATTTTTTTAAGCCAAACTGCTTCTAACTCGCAGTTTGGCTTTTTTATTTTTTGAAAAGCGGGAATGTACGGAGTAAGGAGGGGTTCGTATGGTACCGAAAATCGAATTCGTAGAACACTTCGACGACAACAAAGGAAAACGATTTAAAATCGAACTTTGGAATCTCGGAACCTTCACATTCAGTGCCGAGTCAGCTCGTGGACCTGTCACCCGTTTCACCTCCATTGACATTCAATTCGTTCAAGCTTGCGTTCAACGAATGCGCTCGATTGCGGACGCCAAAAAAGCATTTCAGGAAGATCAACCGGTCTAATCCTGCATATTTTTTATTCTCCTCATGGCACTTGCCATGAGTTTTTTTGTTTCCGGTCAATGTTTTTCAATATTCTCGTCTTTTTTTCGAAAATCAGTATCACTTCGTCAAGATGAACCGATAAGAAACAGACATCAATTTATTCACATCTTGAGTATTGGAGGCAACTACGTGCGTAACCCTTTTAAAAGTAAGACTACTTCAGCTTATCAAGCTACAATCGGCTTTCCTGATTCCCGTCTCATTACAAAGACGGCAGATCCTGATCTCACATCCCGTCTCGTATACATGGGCTATACAGAAGAACAGCTACAGACACTCAAATCGATGGCGCCTGTCGTTCAAGGTATCTTAGATGAAGTCCTCGAGCAAGTGCTTGACCATCTATTATTGAATCCCGAGATGGCAACGATCGCGAAACAATCATCGACACGCGAACGACTGAAGAAAGTCTTCGCCGACTACTTCACGAGTCTACTGACAGGAAATATGGATGAGTCGTTCCTTGCGATGCGAACACGGATGGGACAGACGCATAAACATAACTTCGTTCCCGTCACGTGGTTCATCGCTTCTTACGCAGCGTTTCAGACGTTGTTGATTCCAAAAATCGTCGAACACTATCAACATGACCCAGCCCAACTGACGACAGCTGTGCTTGCATTGACTCACGCGATGAACTTGGATGCTCAAATCGTGACAAGTCAATACGTCGATTCTCGCTTAAACGAAGTGACGACCGCGAACGAGTCGCGCCGTCAACTTTTGACAGACGTCGTTCGTGTCAGTCAAGAAGTTGCCAGTTCCGTCGAGCACACGGATCATGCCATCATTGAGACGAGCCGTCGCGCCTCACAAGTATTAGCAGAAACAGCTCAGACAGAGCAGACGAGTCAGCAGCTTGTCCAAATGACGATTGCCAACGAACGACAGATGCAACAGATGGAGCAACAATTCGCTCAATCGACACAACAAGTCGGTACTTCGCTTGAAAGCATCCATGAATTGAAGACGACGTCGGATGACATCGTCCAGATGACGCAAAGCATCGAAGCGATCGCCAATCAGACGAACTTACTCGCGTTGAATGCTTCGATCGAAGCAGCACGTGCCGGTGAACACGGTAAAGGTTTTGCTGTCGTCGCGACGGAAGTCCGAAACCTTGCTGAAAATGCCAAGTCATTAAGTAGTAGCATCAATGGTCTGATTCAAAAGAACAATGGTAATATCACACAACTCGTTTCTCAGATGGAAGACATCACACGCGCCAACACCGCATCGCAGCAAGAATTGCAACAAGTGAAACAAGGAATTCAAACCGTTAAGAGCGAGATGGAAAACTCCCTCACCTTATTTGAACGTAACAAGGAAAACCTTGGACAAATCGTCGAGACGATCCAAGGACTCAGTAAGACGACACAAGGCTTGACGACACTGACGACGGACCTTGTCGCTGCTTCCGAAACACATTAAAAAATAGGCAATTCTTATTCTCGGTTTTAACCGAAATAAGAATTGCCTATTTTACTTTACTCGTCTTGTTCTGCTGTGACGACAAGACGCTGATCGTATCCTTTTGATTCTGAAAACGTACCAATACATGAAATGAGCGTCAGTTTATTCATGACGGTTGCACCGAAGATTGATCCAACAGGTGCTTCATCAACAGGATAGGACATGACGTTCGTCACCACGTATGATACCTGTTGTCCTGCTTTCCCCGTCACTTCAATCCGTTGTCCTTCTTTCAACTTGGCTAAATCATAAAAAACAGCGGGACCTTCTTGATCATCCAAGTGTCCAGCTAGTACGACATTTCCGGTTTGTCCGGCTTTTGCTCCGTACTTGTACCAAGCGACCTGATCGGTCTGTTTCGGAACATCCATCCGTCCTTGTTTATCCTTCCCGACGACTTCGATGTTCGCTTTCACATCGAGCGTCGGAATCGTAATACGTGTTGGTATGAACGACTCTTCGTCCACCTTTTCGGATGGAGTGGACGAAGAAGACGTCGTTGTTTCGGTTTGTTTTGATTTTTCCGGCTTTGTAGCATCTGGAGGTGATCCCGATTGACATCCGGCTAATACGAGTAAGAGAAGAAGACTACTCTTAAGCGTTTTGTTTACGACGGACGACATATGCTGTTCCTACTAACAAGGCAGCTGCTGCTGCAACGGCCCATGGTGTAGCAGAAGCCGTATCAGATGAACCACCAAGTCCTGTTTCTGGCATTGATGCCATTTCACCACCGTCTGGGATCAAGAGGACTTCAAATGCTGGTTCGCCTTCAAGTAATCCAATTGCGAGTGCTGTATAGTTTTTGCCACTGTCGAGTTTGACACCATCCAGTGCTTTGACGACATCCGTTGCGCCTGCAGGACGGACTTCAAGATCATACGTACCTGCATCGAGTGTACCGTAGTCAGAGACTTTCGAGAATTCAAGATTACTGAAGAGTGGGTCTCCACCTTTTGGTGCGACATCAACAGCTGGTGCATCTGGTGCAAAGTGTGCGACACGAACCATTGATTTTCCATCTTCGCCTTTACCGTTGTCTTCCATGACCGCGAGTTTGATGTCAGCTAGTTTGCCGATTGCTGCGACCGAATAGAATTTACCAGCTTCTACGTTGAGTGTTTGAGAGAGCACAGGATCTTTTGTTGTTCCTGCAGCGAATACTTCTACTTTATGTTCGCCAGATGGTAGTGTGAGGTAATCCGTGACATCTTTGAATTTTGCTCCTGATACCGCTTTTTTGCCATCGACCGCGATATCGACTGCCGGAGCATCTGGTGAAGCGTGAATGACACGAACCATTGCGTGATCTGCCGCGCTTACTGGTAATACAAATAGCGCAAACAGTAGCGTAGCGGTCACAAACGATAAGAGTTTCTTCATCTTTTTTCCACCTTTCTGATTGTCAAATGTACATCGCTCTCAAACCAATGTTCTTACACTTCTGAACATTTCCTTCGTGGTGACATCTTAAACTTAAGACACTGCCGTAAATGTGTAAAGATTTCAGTGTGCTATGAACTTGTTCTACAAACACATTGACTTTTTATTTCTTTTCGAAATAAAATATTTTTTAAAAACAATAGAAAAGAAGGTTAAAACCTATGGATTCTTACGATTTAAAAATTATTAACTTTTTGAAAAGGGATGCCCGAATGAAATGGTCAACACTTGCACAACACATCGGCTTATCGGCACCGGCTGTTGCGGAGCGCGTCGCGCGCTTACAAGAGCAAGGTATCATCCTTCAGTTGACGACTGTCCTTGATCCCTCCACATTCGACTATCGATTAGCTGCCTTTGTCGCTGTTTCACTCGAGCGACCGGAACATCGAGCACCATTTCTGAAACGAGTTCAAGAACTTGAACATGTTCTTGAGTGTCATCATATTGCGGGTGACGATGACTATTTACTCAAAATACGCTGTCGGGACACGGAACAGCTTGATGAAATCATCACCTACCAGATTAAAGGGCTACCAGGAATCCTACGGACGAAAACGACGATCATCATGCGGACGGAAAAGGAATCGTTCCATTTTCCGTTACCCGAGATCGACTGATGTTTGCGACTGGTTTTGGAATCGGGTTTGCCTTAGCCGCCCCCGTTGGTCCAATCGGCCTCTTATGCATGCAACGAACGCTTCGACATGGACGAATTTCCGGCATCGTTTCCGGACTCGGAGCCGCAACGGCAGACTTCACTTATGGATTGATTGCATTGTCCGGTTTTTCGCTTGTCCAATCCCTAATCACTCAAGCACACTGGATGCAACTGATCGGCAGTCTGTTTTTGTGTTACATCGGCTAATCGATGTTTCAAGCTTCTTCGAACGCCTCGATTTCCGATACAGCCTCGTCACGGTTAAGTGCCTATCTGTCCGTCTTACTCCTGACGTTCTTGAACCCGATGACAATCACACTGTTCCTGGCGTTGTTTGCACGCTTTGAGTTAACAATGATGAACGGACAAGATGCCTTTTTGTTTCTAATCGGTATTTTTCTTGGTTCTGCCGCTTGGTGGGTCATTCTAGCGAACATCACGCATCTGCTCAAACATCAGCTTGCGACACCCACTTTACGTATCATTCAATGGACGTCTGCCAGTCTAATCATCGGATTTGGTGCATTCGGGGTCATTCAGTTCTTCCTCTGAGCAAAACAAAAGAGACCGACAGCACGTCTGGTCTCTTTTTTGTATTTTACTTATTTAATGAATCCAATCATCATTTCGCGTAATACTTTCGCTGCCGCGATCGCTGTCATATCCGACTGATCGTACGCTGGGCATACTTCTACCAAATCCGCGCCGATGACGTCGACGTCTGCTCGTGCGATCATGTGAACGACTTCGAGTAGTTCCTTCGTCGTCACTCCACCGATTTCTTGTGTCCCTGTTCCTGGTGCTGCTGACGGATCAAGAACATCGATGTCGATTGTGACGTAGACCTTTTTACCGGCAAGTGTCGGAAGAACTTGACGAAGCGGCTCGACGATCTCGTATTTGAAGAGGTTGTAGCCTGACGTCTTCGCCCATTCGAACTCTTCTTTCATCCCTGAACGAATTCCGAATGAATAACAGTTCTCTGGTCCGATCAAGTTTGCGATCTTCTTGAGTGGCGTCGAGTGCGACAATGGCTCTCCTTCATACTCGTCACGTAAGTCTGTATGCGCATCAAAGTGAAGTACGACGAAATCATCGTAGTGTTTATCAAACGCTTTGACGACCGGCCACGTGACTAAATGTTCGCCACCCATACCGAGCGGGAACTTGCCTGCTGTCAGTAACGAATCGACGTATTCTTCAATCATATCAAGTGATTTTTGGGCATTCCCGAATGGTAACGGGATATCTCCCGCGTCAAACAACTTCGCGTCGGCGATGTCACCATCTAAGTACGGGCTATATTCTTCTAGACCAAGTGAGACTTCACGGATACGTGCCGGACCGAATCGTGAACCGGGACGGAAACTGACCGTCCAGTCCATCGGCATGCCGTATAAAATTCCTTTTGCATCCTCGTGAGTCGATTGACTCGCGATAAAGACTTTTCCTGAATATGCTTCATCAAAGCGCATGATCCATTCCTCCTGTTCATTTGCCGCTTGCTGATGCAAACGCCTGTTTACCTGACAACAGAGCGATTTCGAAGATCGAAACCGCTCTGTTCATGTGTGCTATAGTGACTGAGCTCAGCCGTTCGTCAAATCTTTAACGAACTTCGGAAGCGCGAAGGCTGCCGTGTGAAGCTCAGGCGTGTAATACTTTGTGTCGATCTCGTGGAAACGCTCTGGTGCAACTGCAAGCGGATCATGTTTCTTCGATCCGATCGTGAACGTCCAAAGACCACTTGGGTATGTCGGAACGTTTGCGATGTAGAGCTTCGTGATCGGGAAGATTTCTTTGACGTCGCGTTGAACATCACGGATCAAGTCTGGTGTGAACCATGGGTTATCCGATTGTGCGACGAAAATGCCGTCCTCTTTTAATGCTTTTGAAATACCAGAGTAGAAGCCTTTCGTGAACAAGTTGACCGCTGGACCAACTGGTTCAGTCGAGTCGACCATGATGACATCATACTCGTTTTCTGCTTCTGCGATATGCATGAATCCATCCCCAACGATGACTTCGACGCGTGCATCGTCCAATCCACCTGCGATGTTCGGGAGGTATTTTTTCGAATACTCGATGACTTTTCCGTCGATTTCAACTAAAACCGCTTTTTCGACGGACGGGTGTTTCAAGACTTCACGGATGACTCCGCCGTCTCCTCCACCAACGACCAGAACCGATTTTGGATTCGGGTGTGTGAACAATGGGACGTGCGCGACCATCTCGTGGTAAACGAACTCGTCCTTATCTGTCGTCATGACCATTCCGTCAAGTAACAACATCGTACCGAACTCGTCCGTTTCAACCATCTCTAGGCGTTGAAACTCCGTTTGTTCGCTCTCATAAACGTGGTTGACACGGAATGTGATACCGTAATCTTCCGTTTGGTGTTCCGTGAACCATAACTTTAATTTTTGTTCCATTTGCGATAGAACCCCTTTCTTTCATCAAGACAAAAGTTGTTCGTATGCGAGTGGCGTTTACGGCGCTTCTTAATCATACAAATGCGAGTATACCGAATTTCGAAAGAAACTTCTATATAATTCGAAAATTTTTGTCTTTCGTCTTTACTCGACGAACGTCACGATTTCATCGAGCGGACGACGTTGCTTTTCACGTTTTGTTTCGTCTGCTCGGTAACCGAACGCGACCATGACCGGCACCGTGAAAACAGAACGATCGAGCAGTCCACGATCGACGAGTAATTGCTCGACGGCTTGCTGGTCGAATCCTTCGATCGGGCATGAATCCACACCGATTTGTGCTGCCGTCGACATCATGTTCCCGAGTGCGATATAAGCTTGTTTTGCTGCCCAGTCTTCCATCGCTTTCGGGTTATCACCAATCGCGAAATCCTCTTTTAAAAACAGACCATAACGCTTCGTCCGTCCGGCTTTCGCTTCTTCGGATAAACCAAGGAAGTCCATCATCTGCGTGACATGTGGACCATCTGCCTGCATTTGCTCCCCTATCCGGGCGAGGAATAAGACAAAGTGACTCGCTGTCGGCAATTGTCCTTGCGCCCCCCAAGAGACTTCTTTTAATGCTTCACGAATTTCTGGATTTTGAATGACGAGCATGTTCCATGGCTCATAACCGAACGAGCTCGGTGACAGACGCGCTGTTTCTAAAACGAAACGAAAATCTTCTTCTGGGATCATTTGACCGTTAAATGCCTTTGTGGCATGACGAGATTGAAATGCTTCGAGAATCGCTTGTTTTTGTTGTTCTTTTTCCATGGGAAATGCCTCCTTCAAAATGATGACTGCTTTTGTTATATCAAATCTGATTTCAGACTGCCTCTGATTTGCTCATATCAAGCTTTACGTTAGTTTTAAGACGAAACGGGAAATAACAGTATTAACGTTTTCTTTTTCTTTATTTCCACATTATTTTAGATACGCATGATTGAGCCCTTTTTTGCTCTCCCTTCCTTGTAAATCATTGGTTTTTTTGTTCTCATTTCCCGGTCGATTTGCTTTTCCGCTCAAATGTTTGTTACGGTAGTACCCTGCGTGATTAGGTTTTGTTATCGGATTGACGGGGTAATGATAATGTCGTTGCCATCATTTGATACAAAACAACTATGTAAAATTCGAAAGAAGGTGTGGAACACGATGGAAAATAATCGAAAAAGTAAGATCACAAAAGTCTTTATGGTATCCGTCATTTTCTGTGTGCTCTTTACCATATGGGGAATCTTACCGGAATCCCTAATCGGTGCAGCTAGTCTCGGAAATGTCACAGCTAAAGCACAATCCTTTGTCTCTAACGGATTTGGCTGGCTTTATCTACTCGGCATGAGTGCTTTTTTAATCATTGCTATCTTTTTAATCTTTTCCCGCTTCGGTTCAATCCGACTCGGTAAGGATTCGGACCGTCCTGAATATGGTCTCATTTCTTGGTTTGCGATGCTTTTCAGTGCTGGTATGGGAATCGGGCTTGTCTTCTGGGGTGTCTCAGAGCCATTGACGCACTTCCATACGCCACCAGTCGCAACAGACGATCCGACGGAAGCAGCACGCCTCGCAATGCGCTATTCGTTCTTCCATTGGGGACTCCACCCTTGGGCCTTATACGCGATCGTCGCGCTTGCTATCGCGTACTCGACATTCCGAAAAGGACGTCCTGCTACGATTGGTGACACTGTCGCTTCATTGATGAAGCCTCGGTACGCTTCTGCCGGTAAAGGTACTGTCGAAGTACTTGCTATCGTCGCAACGGCATTTGGTGTCGCGACGTCACTCGGTCTCGGTGCGCAACAAATCTCAGGTGGGCTCAACTTCCTGACAAGTAGTATTCCAAACACATTCACGACTCAAATCATCATCATTGTCGTCGTTTCGATTCTCTACATGATCAGTGCCGCGTCAGGTCTCGATAAAGGAATCGTTCGTCTCAGTAACGCCAACATCGTTCTTGCCGTTCTGTTGATGATCGGTGTCCTCTTCCTCGGACCGTTCAGTTTCATTATGGACCTCTTTGTGCAAACGACAGGGGCTTACCTGCAGAACTTACCCGTCATGAGCTTCCGGGCTTCTGCTTTTAACCCAGATGAACGTGAGTGGATCAACGGTTGGACGATTTTCTACTGGGCTTGGTGGATTTCATGGTCACCATTCGTCGGTACGTTCATCGCCCGCGTCTCAAAAGGACGGACGATTCGTGAGTTCGTCATCGGCATCATGCTTGTCCCAACCATCTTTGGTCTCCTTTGGTTCTCGGTCTTCGGTGGGTCAGCGATCTGGAACGAATTGTTCCAAAACGTCAATTTGATTTCGACCGTTAACGATAAAGGGGTCGAAACTGGAATGTTCGCTCTGTTTGAGACATTCGGTGGCTTAGGTACGTTCCTTAGCATCGTCGCTGTCTTCTTGATCACGACGTTCTTCATCACTTCGGCTGACTCCGCGACGTACGTTCTCGGTATGCTATCGTCTGGCGGTAGCCTGATGCCAAGCTTACGCATCAAGCTTGCTTGGGGTGTCATCCAGTCTTCGATCGCTGCCGTCTTACTTTATGCCGGTGGATTAAGCGCCTTACAAGCAGCCGCTGTTCTAGCCGCCTTCCCGTTCATCTTCGTCGTCGGAATGATGGTCATCGCCTTGTTCAAGGACTTGTCAGATGAACCCGATGCGCAAAAAGAAGTCACAGATTTAAAACAAGATGCTTAAATTGAATTGATTTCCTCCTTCCGTCGCATGCGGAAGGAGGTCTTTTTTGTTATCCTGAATTATGCTGAGTAGAAGAAATGAGGTGGCTTATGCGAAAACGTACACGCTGGCTAGTATCCCTTGGTGTCCTCGCCTTAGGAAGCTGGTTTTTATATCGTGAAAATAACGTCATTGATGTCTCACGGATGACGGTCACGTCGAATCGCTTACCGGAAGCGTTTGATGGCTATCGCGTCGTGCAGGTCGCAGATTTACATGGCAAAGCGTTTGGGAATGAACAAGAACGACTACTGAACAAGATTGATCGCGAAAAGCCGGATCTCGTCGTCATGACAGGTGATTTGATTGACTCGAGGCGAAACGGTGAAGAGGCCGCCCTTACACTCATGAAAGCGCTCGTTGATCGATATCCGGTCTACTTCGTCACCGGGAATCATGAGGTGCGACTCAATCTAACGATTTTGCCGAAGCTTGAGCAACTGGGTGTCACCGTTCTCCGGAATGAATCGCGCATCATCGAATACCAAGGTCAATCGATTTCGTTACTCGGTATCGATGATCCGACGACGACACGATGGCGCGAAGGTCTGTCGGAACCGGATGGCATTCGTCAAAGTCTCGATCAAGCATTGCAAGACGTCTCACCTGATGCGTTCCAGCTCTTGCTTGCGCATCGTCCGGAATATAAATCTTTGTATGCCGAGCGTTCCATTGATCTCGTTTTGTCTGGTCACGCCCACGGTGGACAGATTCGTCTGCCGTTTACGGAAGGTCTGTATGCGCCCGGTCAAGGATTCTTTCCAACCGTGACGGCCGGTCGCTATCAGGAACAGCAGACTGAACTGATCGTCAGTCGTGGTCTCGGGAACAGCCTGTTTCCGTTTCGTCTGTTCAATCATCCGGAACTCGTCGTCTTAACGCTGAAACGACCATGAAAAAAGAACGTGTGCCGCGGCACACGTTCTTTTGTTTAGACCAACGCTTCATGTAGAGCAGCGTCAGCATTTTCCCACATCTCAGGTTTATGTGTCTGTAAGAAATCACGTAACAATTCTTTTGAACGCTCATCCATGTGATCGACAACAATTCGTCCTTTAAGGGATTTATCCATTTTATTGACATGATCAGCGAGAATCTTGAATCCGCGACGTGCTTCCGCATCGACTAACAGATCGCAGGCAGCGACACCGCCGTAATAGAAGCCTTCAGGTTTACGACCGACTGTCACCCAAACGATCCAGTACAGTTTACCGTTTGGCGTATCGGCTTTATCCGTCGTGAACTTGACGCGTTTCTCGATGGCTGCTTTCGCGTGCATCGCGCCCATATCGATGTAAGCTTCGCCGTCTTCCGGAGAAATGATGACGGGTGACATACTATTTAAGCTGAGTGTTCCGACACCAAATCCTCCGTGACCGTCTGTAGAGTTATCTGAAATGATATTAAAGTTAATCTTTTTTTCCATCGTGTTTTGTCCCCTTTTAATCCTGTTGCTTCTATCATACCGTATTCCGATGTGTCTGCAACCAGTCACTCGTAACGAAGTAACTGTAATTGTTCCTCTGATGCTCGGCGAATCGTCGGGAGACGGTAACACGTCATGGACGCAATCTCCTCATGCGCCGGAGGATTGACTTCTTCGAGATGAAGCAAAGCGCGGTCAAACAGGGTTTGCGCCGCACGACCGAACAAGAAGAGACGTTCTAGTGAAGAACACCGCGACCGAATCGCACGTAACTGATGCGCGAGTTCTCTCACTTTCGCCTCGACCTCTTCTTCCATGTCAGCTGTCGGTTTTCGATTTTGAAACAACGGTTTGAAACGTACATCGTCTTCAAGCAACGTCAACATCCCGTATCGCTTTGCTTCTTTTTGATTCAGCAGTTGAGCGAGCTCTTTATCCGTTACGAGTCGTCCGAATGGAATGTTTTGTTCAAAGACGATATCTGCGACTTCGAGTCCTTTTGCACCAGACAACGGATAATTCGTATCCTCCAGTAACGCCCGATCAAAAATCAGTAACGTATGAATCTTCTTCCGTATGATTGCGTCCATATGTCTCTCCTTTTCTGCCGTATGTGTATGACTACCTTCGCTTCCGACAAGAATAG
Organism: Exiguobacterium sp. s168; assembly: GCF_018619035.1. Taxonomy (NCBI): domain Bacteria; kingdom Bacillati; phylum Bacillota; class Bacilli; order Caryophanales; genus Exiguobacterium; species Exiguobacterium sp. s168. The sequence goes on from NZ_JACSNE010000021.1 coordinate 39,192, forward strand.
CTCCTACCTTATACCCTTCTTTTTCGAAAACGATGTTCGAATTGACGAATCCCCTATCGAATGCGCTATACTGATGGCGTATCGTCATCAAGCTAGAGGGGGAAATGAAGTCATGCCATATGTTACGGTTAAAATGTTATCGGGTCGTACAGTCGAACAAAAACGTGCTTTGATTGAAAAAGTTACGGAAGCGGTGTCGGAAACGACAAATGCTCCAAAAGAAAACATTACGGTCTTCATCGAAGAGATGGAAAAAACAGATTACGGTCAAGCTGGCGTCATGTTCGCTGATAAATAAACAACAAGAGACGTCCGGTCGCTACCGCACGTCTCTTTTTCCCATCTACTTGATCTTTAAGGAGGAATTCTCATGACTACTGTTACTGTACTTGGTGCGACCGGTCGAACGGGTCGCCCTTTAATTGATCGGTTATTAGAAGACGGCTATGATGTCCAAGCACTTGTGCGTTCCACGTCACCGGACTTACCCGTTCACGATCGCCTTCATATCCTGACAGGAGACGCGACCAACCCGGACGATCTTGAACAGGCGCTCGCAGGGAGTAAAGCTGTCTTCAGTTGTCTCGGAACTGATCAACAACAGGTCCTTTCGACAGCGATTCCACATCTCGTCACGAAGATGAAGGAAGCAGGCATCGAACGAATCGTCTTCATTGGTACGGCAGGCATTCTCGATGCGTCAGAAGAACCTGGGAAGTATCGTTTCCAATCGAGTGAGTCCCGTCGCCGCTCGACGATTGCAGCAGAGGATCACTTGAAAGCTTATCTGACGTTAAAGGATGCAGACGTCGACTTCACCGTCATCTGTCCAACACAACTGACGGAAGACAACGCACTTGCTGCTGACGACCTCTTGATCGAGACAACACGCTTCACTGCACCGACAGGTCCGATTCCTCGGGAAAACGTCGCGCAGTTCGCTTACGAAGTCTATCGTGACGGAACCCATCATCGGGTTCGCGTCGGGATTGCTTCGCATGGATCAACTGAGTGAAAAACAAAAAGAGCAATGGATCAGCAGATCCATTGCTCTTTTATATGTGTAACGATTACAGCAAGACGCTGACGACGATTGCCGTCAAGACACTGACGAGTGTTGCGCCGTAGAGTAACTTCAGACCAAAACTAGCCGCAACGCTTCCTTGGCGGTCGTTCAACCCTTTAACCGCTCCAGCAATGATTCCGATCGACGAGAAGTTCGCGAACGAGATCAAGAAGACCGATACGATTCCGAGTGTGCGTTCCGAGAATTCTTTTGAGTATTCTGGAAGGCTCAACATCGCAACGAATTCGTTCGTGATCAATTTCGTTGCCATGACACTACCGGCACTGACAGATTCCGCCCATGGAATACCCATGATGAAAGCGAACGGTGCAAAGATATATCCGAGGATTTCTTGGAACGAGATGTTTAGAACCATCAAGAAGATATCGTTGACCATTCCGATCAAGGCGTTATAACCGATCAACATTGCACCAACGATGATCGCTACTTTGAATCCATCCATGATGTATTCGCCGAGCATTTCGAAAAACGTTTGTTTTTCTTCGACGATTTCAAGGATATCTTCTTCCGGGTCAACCGTGTATGGGTTGATGATCGAGACGATCATGAACCCACCGAACAAGTTCAAGACGATTGCTGTAACGACATATTTCGGTTCTACCATCGTCATGTATGCACCGACAATTGACATCGAAACCGTCGACATCGCTGACGCACACAATGTGTAGAGACGATTTGCTGGTAATTGACCAATTTGTTTTTTGACTGTGATGAATACTTCTGATTGTCCGATCGCAGCTGAAGCAACCGCGTTGTAAGACTCAAGACGTCCCATACCGTTGACTTTTGATAGGACGAAACCGATACCGCGCATTAAGAGTGGTAAAATCTTCGTGAATTGTAGAATCCCGATCAAAGCAGAGATGAAGACGATTGGGAGCAAGACATTGATGAAGAATGGTTGTGCGCCTTCGTTCGCTAAACCACCGAAGACGAAATCAATTCCGATCGCCGCATAACTAAGCAGTTTTTCAAAGACTTTCGCGACGCCACGAATGACGATATATCCGAACGATGTATTGAGTAAAATGAACCCAAGTACGAGCTGAAGAACTAGCATGACCGCAAGCGGTTTCAATTTGATGCCTTTACGGTTACTGCTGACAAGGAGTGCCAAGCCGAAAACGATAGCCAGTCCGAGTAGTGCGATAAGATATTTCATGAAGTACCCCTCTATCTATTAGTTGTTTATCAGTTGTACATTCGTACGATGTCTGACGTTTAATCTCTTTCCAAGTAATAGAATAATCAATATTCCGAAGAACTACAAGAGGAAAAGTTCATTTAGTAACCGCTTTCGTTATTTTCATAGACTTTCAAGACAAACTTTTCCAAGCGTTCCCGAACATTGTCCTGACTAAGGTTTTGCCTTCCATATGCTTTCCACCCCGGATAGACGTCAATCGTTTCAGGTCCAAAATCAAAAACAGCCCGAATATCCCACGCGTGATCGTAGGAATGTTTCGTCTGCTCGCAGTAACTTTTTAAAAAATGATCCGCTATCTCAACAGATTCGAGCAAGGCAAGATTCAAACGACAATGCGCAAGGTCGACTTCAATGGGTCCTACACACGCATTCACCCAATCAATCGTATGGCACGTTTCATTTATTTCGTATAACACATTGACCGGATGAAAATCCCGATGAATGAAACGAATACGTTGACTTTCGACCGGTTCGATCGCCAGTAGCTGACGCCATCTCTCCGAATGCTGCGTCCACGTCGGGACGTGACGTTCCGTCGTATACGGTTGATAGACATAACGCGATTCTGGTATCGGTAGTGCATGGATCGCAGCAAGCACCTGTGCCAATCGTTCGACATATCGCTCATCCACCTGATCGATTCGGATCTCTCCCGGCGAGCGGGTCATATATAACCACGGCGGTATTTCGTCCCTGACATCCGCTTGATAGTCCAGTACATCTGGTGCCAAATCACCTGCTGCTTGTAACGCAAATACTTCATGTAAGACGAGATCGGGTTCTTCTCGCAACCAGTCTTGATTCGTATGGACCCGAAGAATTCCCTCACCGACTCGCAAAACGAGGGAGGAAGTCGCGCCTTTTAGGACTTCGACCTCTCCTCCCTCCTGTTCAAGCTGTTGCAAGATTTTCGTAAGGACAGCGGACGATATCATGACGTCACGCTGCCAATCAATAACTGGTCGATCTGCATCTTCTCGTTCGCATGTTCGCGCAAGTCGTGTAAAATTTCTTGCGGGAAGAACAGCTTCTCATCCGTCTGGCGTGACGTCGCGATGGCTTGAACGAGCGGTGAAACTTGCGAAATCTCTTTCATCTGCCCATCCTTCATCTGTAACATGATCGGTTGTTTGCTGATTTCACCGTTATCTCCATATAAATCATAAGGAAGACGACTGAGTTTATCTTCAAGCAGATAGTACGTCGGCTTCAAGCCGATTGCCTCAAACAACTCGCACAGTTTATCGTGGACGAGTTCACGTTTTTCAGCCGGATAATCAACATACTTGAACAACTTCCGGTCAACGAATCGCCTCGAGAGATCAGCAAGGATTGGATCCTGCTCATTCGCCCACTGCTGAAAATAAAAGTAGACGATCGTCTCATCGAGCCCAAGGAAATCACGCAACTCCATCTTCTGATCAAATAGCGGCATCAAATGGATCGGTGCGATTGCAAATGGATAACCGGACAGGTACAACTCCTGCGCCCGCTCGAGAATGGCTTTTAATAGGTAATCACTCGAACGTGTCACCGGATGCAGGTAGACTTGCCAATACATCTGATAACGCCGCATGATGTAGTCTTCGATCGAATGCATTCCAGACTGTTTGACGACCATCTGATTCGGCGCGGGACGCAATACTCGAAGCATTCGCTCAAGATCGAATTTTCCATAGCTGACACCGGCAAAGTGCGCATCGCGCAATAAGTAATCCATCCGGTCGACGTCGAGTTGTGAACTAATCATCGTGACAAGCAATTGATTCGGATGCGTCTTATTGATGATTGAAGCTACCTCTTCCGCGAATCCGTCTCCGACTTGGTCGAGAACTTTTTTGATTTCTGTATCCCCGAGGATGATCCGCTCCGTCCACGTCTCGTGATTAACACCAAAGACATTCTCAAACGCGTGCGAAAACGGCCCGTGTCCGACATCGTGTAAGAGGGCTGCAACGAGCGTCAACTCCCGGTATTGATCGTCCCAATCGGCGCGACCGTTGAAGACATCGATCAGTTGCCGCGTGATTTCATAGACACCAAGCGAATGATGGAACCGTGTGTGTTCCGCCCCGTGAAACGTCAAAAAGGATGTCCCCAGTTGCTTGATCCGGCGTAGTCGCTGAAATTCACGTGTCCCGATTAATTGCCAAATCAACTGATCGCTGACATAGATATAGCGATGAACGGGATCTTTGAAGACCTTCGTTTCCTTTAATTGTCCTAATGATTGATACATATGTTTCTCTCCTTTAAATCGAGTCTATGTCGTTGTTGTTCGGTTTTGTTTCCTGGGATTCCTGTCTCGCGCGGTGCTTCGCACAGAAACTTTACACACCCTGTGCTATAATGATGTCGCAAATCTACAATAAAGGAACGAGCCTATGGGAATCGAACTCTTAAAACAAGAACATTATCGTATTTTTGATCAAACGTCACTCGGAACTGCTTTCCATGCGACACAATCGTTTGCGATGGACGATACATTATGTGCTTCCGTTGCGACAGAAGGAGCAGCACTCCGCTCTTGGATTCACCACGAAACTGTCGTCCTCGGCATCCAGGATGCCCGTCTTCCTCATCTTGCTGACGGTGTAGCCGTCCTGCATGAACATGGTTTCTCGCCCGTCGTCCGCAATTCAGGTGGTCTTGCCGTCGTCCTCGACGCCGGTGTTTTAAATATTTCACTCGTCCTACCGGAACGCGGCGGCATCGATATCGACAGTGGTTACGAAGCGATGCTTGCGCTCGTCCGTCGTATGTTCGCACAAGAAACGGACGCAATCGTAGCTGGTGAAGTCGTCGGATCGTATTGTCCCGGTTCTTATGACTTATCGATTGCCGATAAAAAATTCGCTGGTATCTCCCAGCGTCGTGTTCGTGGCGGAGTTGCCGTTCAAATCTACCTTTGTGTCAACGGAAGTGGGAGTCAACGCGCCGCTTTAGTCCGTGACTTTTACGCGGCAGCGCTTCAAGGTGAGGCGACGAAATTCGTCTATCCGACCGTCGTTCCGGAAACGATGGCGTCCCTCGAAGAACTACTCGGCATCTTATTGACGGTCGAGGAATGCTTACGTCGTGCGTATGAGGCGTTACTTGCGCTCGGCGCTGATTTGACACCAGCTACTTTGACGGAACTCGAGAACGAGCGATTCGGCGTCAACTTGAGTCGGATGCTTGATCGAAACGAAAAAGCCCTAGGTTAAGAAAGGAGAGAACGTGATGATCCGATTGATCACAGACAGTGGTGCTGATGCACCAAAAGACATGTTAGATGCATATGATTTTACGGTCATGCCGTTCGGCGTATTGATCGACGAAGACACGTTCTTCGATGGAGAATCGATATCTCCGAAACAACTATATGATAAGATGCGTGACGGTGCAGCACCGAAGACATTCCAGGTCGAAGTCAGCCGGATGGTCGAGGTGTTCACGCGTCACTTTGAACAAGGGGACCCCTTCCTCTACCTCGCTTTCTCAAGTGAATTATCAGGAACGTATCAAACAGCGAAGATGCTCGCAGATGAACTCGCCGAAAAGTATCCGAACGTTCCTTACCTCGTACTCGATACGAAAACAGCTTCGACAGGACAAGGATTGTTCGTTCTCGACGTCGCAGAATACGCACAAACGCATTCGTTCGAAGAAACAGTGGCTTACGCTGAAGCCAAGGTAAATACGATTCGTCATCTGTTTACAGTCGAATCACTTGAATATTTGATGCGCGGTGGACGCGTTTCTCGTGCCAGTGCCTTTATTGGTGGTCTCTTATCGATTTTGCCACTCTTGACAGTCGAAGATGGAAAGTTGATTCCAAAAGAAAAAATCCGCGGTCAGAAAAAAGTCATGAACCGGATCGTCGAGTGGATGGAAGAAGCACGTCCAGCGATTGACGGACACCGGATCATGATTGGTCACGGGGATTCGATCGAACGGGCAGAACAGTTAAAACAATTGATTGAAGCTCATTTTTCACCAAGCGAAGTCATCTTGACGATCGCCGGCGCAGCCATCGGTTCACATACAGGACCAGGACTCGTCGTCATTGGGTATGACCTTCCACGTTAATGGCACTCATTCCTATCCTATAGTACGACAAAACGGGACAGACTCTGTTTAGAGCCTGCCCCGTTTTTTTATGAATTGTATCCGAAGAACAGTAGTGCCATGCTTAAGCCGAGCGAGGAGACGATAAACACGATCGCCATCCCACCCATTCCGAAGACTAACAGCTTCGGTAAATCACGTCGCTTCTTAAGAAGGGCAGTCAATAACCCAACGTTAATCAAGAAGACGACGAGGAACGGAAGCAACAGCATCCAACGCTCTTGCAGTAGAAATAAACTATCCATTTCTTTGCTCCCTTCCTTCAGACTCCGAGAACGGTTGGAATAGATCAAGACATAAAAAACGGAATAAGACATAAGCGAACAGAAGAGTCGACACTACTTCGAACCCAACGTATCCGACGTCACGCCACGTGATTCCTGTCGTCACCCCAGCGAACCAGTACGGGAAGTCGACCGTCAACAGACTGCACATCAAAGCGAGAACGGCCTCCTGACGTGTTTGTCGATCGTAAAGTGAGTAAGATACCTTCTTTATATTGAATATATTCGCGATTCCGTCATCCGATGTGTATCCTTTGATGATTCCAATGACGCCACCTAGTACCGCCAGTGCATACCATGGAAGCGGCCAAGCAACGTGGAAAAGCAGGAGTGCGAACACAATCAATAAGACGCGGATTGCCATCAGTCTTCTGTTTTCGACGCTGCCACCGCATCATGGGAATTCAAGTTGACCGTCAACGGTTTTGCCGTTCCTTTACCGGAGAAGTTCTCGATCAACTCTTTGACATCTAATCCTGACGACGCTTTTAACGTCTCTTGCAGTGATGCCATCAAATCTGTCGCGTAACCGGTGACACGGTTCGCACCGCCACCTTCACCGCTACCTGTATCGACGACTGTGATCTTATCGATGTTACCGAGTGGTGCTGCAATTTCTTTTGCGTACTCTGGCATCATCCGAATGACCATGTCGAGAATCGCTGCTTGTCCGAATTGTTCGAACGCTTGCGCGATTTTTTCTTTTGCTTCTGCTTCCGCAAGACCTTTCAAACGAATGATCTCCGCTTCCGTCTCACCTTGTGCCCGCTCAGCGTCCGCTTTCGCGAGACCATCGAGACGAATGCGTTCTGCATCGGCTTTTGCTGATGCCTCGATCCGGTATTTCGTTGCATCTGCTTCCGCATATTGCTTCGCACGATCCGCTTGGGCAGCCTGCTCAATCGAGTAACGATCGGCATCGGCGCGTTTTTTGACTTCCGCGTCGTATTGTTTCTCACGACGGAGAATCTCGCGTTCTTCAAGCTCGATTTGTTTTTGACGCTCGATGATTTTGATCTGCATCTGTTGCTCCGTGACTTCTTGTTGCGCACGTGCGTTTTCGAGATCATACGCTTGGTCGGCTTTCGCCTTCGCGATATCTTGTTCGCGGCGATAATCTGCCATCTTCAACTGATTTTCTTTTTCCGCTTCAGCGATTTCCGTTGCACGTTCGAGTTCTGCTTTTTTCGCATCTTTTGAAGCTTCCGCCCGTTTGATGCGTGTCTCTTTTTCCGCGTCTGCCGTTGCGATGTCGGCATCACGGCGAACCTGTGCGATCCGCGGTTTCCCAAGTGATTCTAAGTATCCGTTCTTGTCACGGACGTCTTTGATCGTAAACGAAACAATGACGAGTCCCATCTTCGCAAGATCTTGTGATGCGACCCGCTGGACTTCTTGCGAGAACTTATCACGGTTCTTATAAATTTCTTCGACGGTCATCGATCCAAGAATCGAACGCAAGTGTCCTTCGAGGACTTCACGTGCTTCTCCTTCGCGCTCTTCTTTCGATTTTCCGAGGAACTGCTCCGCTGCCGTCGCAATTTCAGAAATTGAGCTACCAATCTTGATGATCGCTGTACCGTCTGCCATGACCGGTACACCTTGCTCCGTGTAGACTTCGGGTGTCGTGACTTCAAGCTTACTTGATAACAAGCTTAGCGGTGTCGCTTGTTGGAAGACAGGTAACACGAACGTCCCGCCACCACGAATGATTTTTACCCGGTTACCGGACTCATCGGTATTGACGTTGCGTCCTCCGAGATAACTCCCCGATACGATCAGCGCTTCTTCCGGACCAACTGTTCGGTACTTCGTAATGAATAAGACGATCAACGCAACGATCAATGCGACCGCGACGATTGATACGATTAACACTGGATTCATGTAAACATCTCCTTTTTCCATTGTTGGGGGTACGTCACGACAGACGCGACGCCTTGTTTGATCTCGATGACGAGCACCTTCGTGCCTTGTGGTAGGGCAGGTCCTTCAAACAGAACGGCTGACTTTGATACGCGTCCTGAGACGTCATCAAGTAAGATTTCACCATATCCTTCAGTCGGAATCGGCACGATGACGGTTGCACTGCGTCCTTCTAGCATCTGTTCCGAAAATCCAAGCGACTGTTCGGCTTGTGCCATCGGAACGAATAAGAAAATATGCATCAGCGTCGTCACTAATAACGCAATCACACTGCTGATGATTAGAATCAACAGCGAACCAAGCGGACTTAGCTGTTCGAGCCCGAATCCGATCGCTGACGTGATGATGACAAAAGATAAGATCAACGTGGGATGAAAGATTTGATCGATGCCTGGAATGACGTCTGAGAATAGGACGGACACAAACACACCGCAAGCAGCAGCCGCTAACGCATATAAATAAAGTGTACTAACGTCCATCTTTGTTCACCTCGATGTAAGGATGTGAGCCATACAGTTCGTGGTAAGCCCTTTGATAAGCAGTCCGGTTTTCCTCAAACAATAAACGAGCCAATTCTTTGTCTCGTTGATCGATTGCCTCTTCTTGACGGCGTAAGTATTTTTTCTGTGCGGCAAAATGACGTGCTAATCTTGCCTCAATCGACGGTTCTCGTTCACGCTGCAACTCCTGTTTCATCGCTCCACTCCTTTCTGAAGTACTGGCTTTCTTTCTCTTCTACGCTTATTTTTTAGAAAATGTTTCAAAATGAATTCCATTTATTTTCCTTTCATTAAAAGAAAAAAACGTTCGTCCCATACAGAGGACAAACGTTTTTGAATAATTAGCGTTTATGAACGATTCGGTCGACGAACAATCAGACCATAATAGAGAATGAGCGCCAGGCAATCTAAGGTCATGATGATCAACCCCATCGGAACAGCCGATTGCTCTCCCATGATCCCGACGAGTGGTGACACGAGCGAGCCGACGAGCATCGGCAAGAGCCCTAGAAGAGCCGAGGCACTGCCTGCCGTTGCTCCGTAATTTTGCATCGCTAAGGTAAAACCGAGCGTCGAGATCAATCCGACGCTTGAAACGACGAAGAATAGTGGAATCATGACGAAGATCAGCTGCTCCGTTAACGTCAAGGCGAGGAACAATAAGATACTCGCACTCGCAACGATCGTCAAACTGATTCGCATCAGCCGCTCTGAATCGACACGACCCGCAAGACGACCGGCGATTTGTGCTGCTAGGATGATTCCGATTCCGTTTAAACCGAACAAAAAACTGAACTGTTGCGGCGAAGCGCCATAAATATTTTGTAAGACGAACGGTGAACCGGAGATGTAGGCGAACATCGCGCCCATGACGAATGCTTGCGCGAACGCATAGCCAATGAAGACGCGATCCGTCAACAAACGTCCGAACGTCTTCAACGTCGTTGTCAGGTTTCCTTCAACACGTCTATCAAGCGGAAGCGTTTCCGGTAAACGGAGTGCGACAGCAAGTAACATCATCGTGCTTAAAATCGCAAGCAAGTAGAAGACGAAATGCCAATCACCGAACCGAAGAATTTGTCCACCGATGACGGGTGCGAGAATTGGTGCTGTTCCGTTGACGAGTGACAAGGCAGCAAAAAACCGCGTCAATTCAGGTCCGTCAAACAAGTCACGAACGATTGCCCGGGAAATGACGATTCCTGACGCTCCAGCTGCCCCTTGGATGAATCGAAGCGCGATCAACACTTCGATTGTCGGTGCCATCGCACAGGCGAGAGACGCGAGCAGATATGCGAGCAGAGCAACCATCAACGGTCGTTTACGACCGCGAACGTCACTCAGCGGACCAACAATCAACTGTCCGAGTGCCATCCCAAGCATACAAGCGGTCAAACTCAATTGGATTAGTGATGCACTCGCATCAAATGAGCGTGACATATCCGGAAAAGCAGGTAGATACATGTCGATCGAGAGCGGTCCAAGTGCAGCGAGTGAACCGAGGATCAAGATCAACGTTAAGCGACGTGAGGTCATGGTTTCTTTCGTCATGACGTCACGTAATCCAAATCATGCAGGACATAAGCGAGGAAAAAGACGACCGATGGATTTTCATATGTCATCTGAACCTTTTTGAGTTGTGCGCGGTAACCGGTCTCATACTCGACCCCGTTCAACTTCCGTTCCATATTCATTTTAATCAATGCGTCGAGTTTATCGATCACATCGACCATCTGTCCCTCGTATGTCTCGTCTTTTGCTTCAACGACGAACCGACGGAACGGTGCTCGGATTTCTTTCGGTAGATTATTAATCAACGTCTCTCCTTCTGCCCGTTCGTAAGCTTCGAAGGCTGCTGCTGTGACCGGTGTCGCATGTTTGACAGGTCCAAGAACATCTCCTGTCGTTCCTTCAACGAGATCATGACACAAGAGCCGCGAGACGACTTCTTCGATGTCGATCGTGACGCCGTACTTTTCTGATTCAATCAGACCATTGAAGATACCAAGCGAGGCTGCTCGAAACGCATGTGTCGCGTCGTTATCATCAATCGTGTTGAAACGTCCTTTCCAGCGCCGAATTGTATCCATCATCAAGACGTTTTCAATGAAATGAGACATCTCATCCTCTTCCATGACCGACTGTGTCAAGCGCCGGACCGAAACAAGTGGATGTCGTTCCAGAACAGCCTGCAATTCTGCTGCCTTTTGTTCGAAAAAGACGGACTCTGTCATCCGTGCTTCCCTTCGTGCGTACAACATCGCATCGAACGTATCAATCGCTTCGACGATCCGTCCTTCCGGTGATTCATCTTCTGCATGTACGAGGTATGTCGTGAACGCTGGTTGAAGCGACTTTGAGAGTAAGGCAACGAGCTGTTCACTTGCTTGTTGTTCCATTGCCTGAATGTGTGCATGTAACGTTGGCTCTTTTTTTGTCCGGTGTTTAATGGGTCCGGTAATGACTTCATTCATGTCATGGAATAGAGCTTTTCCGAGCAATGTCAGGCGATCGACTGGTCTTTGCCCGTCTACTTCTTCTAAATAGCTTGCCATCAAACTGAATAAGGCAACACGAAAGCTGTGACTGGCTGCGTTATCCGGAAAACGTGGTGCATATTCATCCCACCGTGGAACGTTTTGCATCCGCGTCAGCATCCGAATGAAATTACCGTTTTGCATGAAATCTCTCCTAACGAAAGACGGACAGAGAGTACCCTGCCCGCCATTGTATTATTTTGCTGATTTGGTTGAACTACTTCCGCTACGGAACCAACCAATGATTAAAATCAGGGCAAGTACGACCCAGAAGATCGTTTGCCATAGTGTACTCTCTGGAAACTCATGCGGCAAGACGTCGATTGACGGATGCGCAAGTGTCATGACGACCAGTTTTACACCAACCCATGCGACGAGCCAAAAAGCAGCTTCTTCGATACCTGGTCGCTTTTGGAGCAAGACGACGAACCAGCTCGCGAAGTAACGCATGATAACGAGACCGATGATCCCACTGAAGAAGACGACCCAAAATTGTCCTGTATTTAGACCACCGATTGTTCCACCAATCATCGGTAATGTCGTCGCCATGGCGACAGCGGCAAGTGTCGAGTCGACAGCGAACGCCAAGTCAGAGAACTCGACTTTAACGACCGTCCACCAAAAATTCGGCGAGGCTTTTTGTGAAGCAATCGTGTCCGGTACTTGGTGTTTATTCGATCGTGCCTCGACGATTCCTTTAAACGCGACGTAAAAGAGGTATATCGCCCCAAGTGCTTGAAGCTCCCAAATCGTCGCTAAGTACGAAGCAAAGAAGATTGCGACGAAACGTAAGACGAGTGCTCCGACCAGACCATAGAAAAGTGCTTTTTTGCGTTGATCGTCCGGTAACGGTCGGACCAGGACTGCCATGACCATTGCATTATCAGCAGAAAGTAACCCCTGCAAAATGATCAGTACGAGCCCGACGGTCGCATACTGTGTAATTAATCCAATATCCATACTAACGAATCCCCTTTTTTGTTCAGTCTATTCATTATATGCCGGTCGACCGGAAAGAAAAAGATACAAGCTCAGCTCAAGTACTTAACCTTGTGTTTTATTCCCATTGTTTAAGAAAACCTAACACAAAAAAACGACCCGTCATCGACGGATCGTTCCATTTCTTATAAGTTTTGATCGACTTTCTTTTCAGCATCTGGATTTGGTTTTGTTTTTGGTGAAGAGAACCAACCCCAAAGAGCAAGACCGACCATGACTGTCCAGAAGAATGCCTGCCACGGTGTACTGTGGGCGAATCCTTCAGGAAGTTTTAAGGCTTCAAAGATTGTTCCTTCGATCGATGCATGGTATTTCGGGTGCTCGAGCGCAAGAACGGCTAACTTTACACCGACCCAGGCAACGATTGCAAAGGCTGCTGTCTCAAGACCTGGGCGATCTGCAAGTAACTTAACGAAGACACGTGCTGCGAAACGCATCAAGACGACCCCCATCAAACCACCTGTTAAGATGACGATGAAGTGACCCGTGTTCAAACCACCGATTTCGCCTGATCCCCAGTTTGGAAGGGCAACGGCAAGGGCAACGGCAGCAAGAATCGAATCGACAGCAAACGCTAAGTCTGCGAATTCGATTTTCGCGACTGTCCGCCAGAATTCACCTTTTGAAACTGGCTCTTCCGACTTCGGTTCTGCATCTAGCTCATTTTCAGCCCCATGATTTTCACCGAGCTTTCTGGCTTTAACGGTCTTATAAATATGCCGTAGTCCCATGATGAGCAAGTACGCTGCTCCAAGTGCTTGGATTTGCCAAATATCGACGAGGAACGAAATCGCGAACAATGCCGCGAATCGTAAGACGAATGCTCCAGCTAGTCCATAAAAAAGTGCTTTCTTTTGTTGTTCTCCTGGTAAGTGCTTGACCATGACCGCGAGTACGAGTGCATTATCCGCTGAAAGTAATCCTTCAAGCGCGATCAAGACGAGTACGACCCAGGCATACTGTAATAGTAACTGCCAATCCATCTCTGTCATCCCTTTCTTTAACTACCTGTAAAATAAAAAAACTTCAATTATTGACCATGACGAAAAAACAATGATTACACGTTCACCTGAACATATAGTATAGGATAGTATACCCGATTGCAAGTAAGTTATTCCTCTAAATATGGAAACTGTCGATTTTGAGTCGTGCGAGTTTCGTTTATCGGATGTTCGTGATAAAATTCAAGACAATACTTCTAGCGATGAAAAGATGAAACACATTTGCGGAATCATCAGACTTGCTCGTCTCTAGCATTCCTGTCATGTTATTACTATTGAAACACTACAAAAGGACAAAGGGGCCAATGAATATGTCTACCTACCCGATTACGTTACCAACAAAAGAAGAGCGCCATAAGCTGTTCGGTTCGGTACCACCGATCAAAGGAACAAAACCGACTGAAAAAGATAAGATGGTCGACTTGCAAAATACACCAAAGAACTTCCTGTTCGCACTAGACGCTGTTGGAATCTCAAACGTCAAACATCCTGTCGTCATCCAAGACGGAGACAAAACACAAGCGACAGTCGCGACGTTCGAACTGTCAACGTCACTCGTGCAAGACCGTAAAGGGATCAACATGAGCCGTTTAACGGAACAACTTGATCAATACCATAATGAAGGTTGGACGGTCACAAACGAGTCACTCATTCAATTCGCGCGTGATTTAGCAGACCGCATGGAACAAACGGAAGGTCAATTGACGATCCGTTACCCATGGTTCTTCACACGTAAAGCACCTGCAACAGGTCTTAGCGGCTTGATGAATGCCGAAGTATGGCAAACGGTCAGCGTCAACACGGAAACAGACGAAGCGACGTTGTCTGTCGGCTTGACGATCAACGTCACGACACTTTGCCCATGTTCAAAAGAAATCAGCGAATACAGTGCTCACAACCAACGTGGTTACGTCACGATGGAAGCATCGTTACGTGATGAAGCAGAAGACTTTGACTGGAAACAATCATTGCTTGATGCTGCGGAATCCAATGCCTCAGCGCCACTTCACCCAGTACTCAAACGTCCGGATGAAAAGCGCGTAACAGAGATGGCATACGAAAACCCACGTTTCGTAGAAGATATGGTTCGTTTGATTGCTGCTGACTTGTACGAAATGGACCCAATCGCTTCGTTCTACGTCGAATGCCGTAACGAAGAAACGATTCACCAACATGACGCGATCGCACGGATCACGTTCGATAAAGACGCACAATAAGTAAGTCTGCCGTACTCCCTCTTAAACCGAGTGAGTACGGCTTTTTTGTGTGCCGGCATTGCTCTCCGTTTTGCGAGCGTTTACACTTAACTCGAATGGAGGAATGCACATGTTGGAACTGATTCCTTTTTTACTCGAACGACTCGGTATCATGATCATCTTAGCGTTCATCCTCGCCCAGTGGGGACCGACACGACGGCTGCTGCGTCAACCGGAAGCAGGCTGGCAATTTCGTGTCCTCGTCCTGTTTTTTGCAACGTACGGCATTTTAAGTAACTATACAGGGGTCAAAGTCGACTTAGCTGAATTCTTACCTCATGCTTGGCTCGAAGAAGTCGACGGGACATCAGCGATTGCAAACACACGAACGATGATCGTCGTCATCAGCGGATTGCTCGCTGGTCCGCTCGGTGGATTGATGACCGGATTGATTGTTGGGGTTCACCGGTATTCCCTCGGCGGATTCACAGCGTTCGCTTGCGCGCTTTCCACCGTCATCGCCGGTGGTGTCAGCGGTCTCTTACGATCCTATTGGCGCGACCGCCTCAGTAGCCAAGCGTTATTGCCCGTGTGTCTGACGGCTTTTTTAATGCTGTTTGAAATGTCATTAATTTTACTATTCGCCCGCCCCTTTGATGCGGCAGTCGAACTCGTCCAGTTCATCTTCGTACCGATGACACTGATCAACGTCCTCGGTGTCTGGTTGTTCTTATCGATCATCCGTCTTGCTGCACGAGAAGAGGAAACGGTTCGGGCACGAGAAGCAGAACGGTCGTTGCATATCGCCGATTTGACGCTTCCGCATCTGACGCGTGGTCTACATATCCATACGGCAGAAGCTGTCGCAGAAATTCTGTTGCAGCAAACACGAGCCGAAGCCGTCTCACTGACAGATCGTTCCGTCATCCTGGCCCATATCGGTATCGGGAGCGACCACCATCAAGCTGGGAGTCACTGGACGACGAAACCGACCGAGCATGTCTTGCAAGACGGACAAGTCCGTCTTGTGACAGAACGACTCGATATCGGCTGTCCCGTAACGGATTGTCCGCTTCAAGCTGGCATCATCGCTCCGCTCATCGTCGGGGAAACGACGATCGGGACGTTGAAAGTCTATTATCCGCATGCCGAATTACTCGACGCGGTTGAAGTCGAACTCATCGAAGGATTAGCGAAACTGTTCTCGACACAACTGGCACTCGGGAACGCAGAGCGGCAAGCCGGTTTACTGAAGGATGCCGAGATTCGGGCACTTGAAGCACAAATTCATCCCCACTTCCTGTTTAATGCGATTAATACGATTTATGCACTGTGCCGGACGGATGTCGAACAGGCACGCACCTTGTTGCTTGAATTGTCGACGTTCTTCCGTAGTAACCTCCAAGGCGCACGATCGACAAAAATTCCGCTCCAAAAGGAACTCGAACACATCGAAGCATACACATCGCTTGAAGCCGCTCGTTTTCCGAATCGTCCGTTTCTTGATATCGATTTAGCAGACGAGACGACGGCTTTACTCGTTCCACCGTTCATCTTACAACCGTTGATCGAAAATGCATTCCTTCATGCGTTTTCTTCTGAACAGACAGGATATGTCGGTGTGACGGCATGGTGTGAGGCAGACCAGCTGTGTCTCGAAGTCGTCGACAACGGACGCGGGATTGACGCTTCGCGCCTTGCTCGTCTCGGTCGAGAAGTCGTTCCGTCCTCGGGCACCGGTACCGCATTATTCAATACGGCAGAACGGATTCGAAGTTTATATGGTGAAAAGGGACAGTTTACGATCACGAGTGACGGTCAAAACGGCACGACGATCGCGATTCGTCTCCCGATTGAAGTCAGAAAGGAGATTCAGCATGCGCACCTTGTTGATTGAAGATGAACCGCTCGCACGCGATGAGCTCCGTTATCACGTGACCGCAGCCGGTCTTGAAGTCGTCGGGGAAACCGGCAGTGTCGAGGAAGCTGAACGACTCGTTCGCTCCCTTCAACCCGACTTAGTCTTTCTCGATATCGAGCTAACGGACGGAAGCGGTCTTGAAGTCGCCAAACGCTTGAAATCGATGCCACGCCCTCCGGCTCTTTTGTTTGTGACGGCATATGATGCTCATGCGCTTGAAGCGTTTGAGCTCAATGCCTATGATTACATCTTGAAACCGTATGATCCGGCACGGATTGTCCGTGCGATTGAAAAAGTTGCGCGACCGCTTCCGAAAAAAGCACCTCGACTTGAACGTTTAGCCGTTGAGACGGGCGAACAACTGAAATTATTGTCTCCTCAAGATATCGATTACATCGTCGCTGAGAACGGGAAGACGAAGATCGTCACGGAGCACCATGCGTATCCATCGAACGAGACCTTACTCGAACTCGAACGAAAGCTTCAAGATCATCGCTTTTTACGAGTTCATCGCTCGTACCTCGTCAACTTATCAGCAATCGATGCAATCGAACCTTGGTTCAACGGAGCCTATAATTTAAAAATTCATCAGATTGATGTGCCAGTCAGTCGGACGTATGTCAAACTACTGAAAGAAGCGCTCGGTATTTGAGCGCTTCTTTTTTGTGATTCAAGGTCCATTTTCAACCTTTCATCGAACGAAACCGACAACTCATCTAAAAATCAAAGAAAGCGCTTCCATAACTTGTATACTAAATCCATCATAGTTCATTCAAGAGGAGGAATTTTAGATGAGCGCTACTCCAATCGTTATTGCTGTCATCTGTATCTTATTAATCGCGTATCGTCTCTACGGAACGTTCATGGCTGCGAAAGTCTTAAAAATCAAAGATGATCGCGAAACGCCCGCTCATAAATTAGCGGATGGAAAAGATTACGTCCCAACGAACAAATGGGTCTCGTTCGGACACCATTTTGCGGCAATCGCTGCTGCCGGTCCACTCGTCGGACCTGTCCTTGCTGCACAGTTCGGATATCTCCCTGGCTTACTGTGGCTCTTGATCGGTGCCGTCATCGGTGGAGCGGTCCATGATATGGTTGTTCTTTTTGCCTCGATGCGCCAAGACGGTCAGTCGCTGTCTGAAGTCGCTAAAAAAGAGCTGGGACCAGTCGCTGGTTTTTGTGCCGGTCTGGCGATGCTCTTCATCATCACGATCACGATGGCCGGTCTATCGATGGTCGTCTTGCACGCCCTGGAACATAACCCATGGGGTACATTCGCTGTCTTCTCGACGATTCCGATCGCGATGTTCGTTGGGATTTACTTACGTAAAGGTGGCAATTTAGCACTTGCTTCAACAGTTGGTTTTCTACTTATTCTAGCTGCGATTGGTTTTGGTCCTCAGTTGACGGAAACATTCATCGGTGACTGGTTCGACCTTTCATCCCGTCAACTCGCGATTGCTTTACCGATTTATGCGTTCTTTGCTGCTGCACTGCCAGTTTGGCTCTTACTCGCACCTCGCGACTATTTATCGAGTTTTATGAAAATCGGTGTCTTTCTTGCTTTGATCGTTGGTGTCTTCATCATCAACCCGGACATTCGATTCCCAGCATTAACGAAGTTCGTTGATGGTGGTGGTCCAATCATCGCTGGTCCAGTCTGGCCATTCATCTCGATCACGATTGCCTGTGGTGCGATATCTGGTTTCCACGCCTTCGTTGGTTCTGGTACGACACCGAAGATGATCAATCGATGGAGCGACATCAAACCCGTTGCCTTCGGTGCTATGCTTGTCGAATGTCTTGTTGCCGTCATGGCATTGATCGCTGCGACATCGCTTGAAGTCGGTGATTACTTCGCCATCAACTCAACACCAGAAGTATTCGCGACGCTTGGTATGAGCACGGTCTATCTTGATGATTTATCCCGTGAAATCGGTCTCGATCTGGCAGGTCGAACAGGTGGTGCCGTCTCACTCGCCGTCGGTATGACATTCATCTTCCGCGCCATCCCGTGGTTCAAAGAGATTGCCGGATTCTTCTTCCAATTCGTCATTCTATTCGAAGCGGTCTTCATCTTAACCGCAATCGATGCAGGAACACGCGTCGCCCGTTACTTGATTCAAGATTTCTTCGGGGAGTTCTACAAACCACTCAAACGTGTCGACTGGATTCCAGGTGCGATCTTCGCTTCGGCACTCGGGACGTTCTTCTGGGGCTATCTCCTGTTTTCGGGTGACATCGGTTCGATTTGGGCATTATTCGGGGTATCGAATCAGCTGATGGCGTCGATCGGCTTGATCATCGGAACGACGATCATCTTGAAAATCGCCGATAAAAAAGTCTATGCGCTGACGACGTTCATCCCGCTCGTCTATCTTCTGATCACAGTAACGTTCGCGGATATCTGGATGGTCGCAAACGTCTATGCGAATCCCGATTCTCCAGGTTTCAGCATCTTGAATACGGTCTTGTCCGTAACGATGGGACTGCTCGCGATCGTCATCACGATCTCAGCCGTCAAGAAATGGATTGAACTGTTGAATTCACCACGTTGGGAAAATCAAAAACGATCTGCGTAAGCGGATTGGTCATATGACAAAAGGCAGTGGACGCATCGAGGCCACTGAAAAACCTCTAGATAAAGTGGTCTAAAACAGAAAAGGTGCTCCATCCACATATATTTTTGTGGATGGAGCACCTTTTCT
>NZ_JACSNE010000022.1:0-54946 GCF_018619035.1 Exiguobacterium sp. s168
GTGGTGTGGTAACTTTATTCTACACGAGGTCGTTATGGGTTTTTTTGTGTTTTCAGCTAGGTGTTGCACTTAATATTACAATTCGTCATTATAAAAAAATAGCAGGAATTCAAGATTTTTTCTGGTTATTTTTGGCGAATTTGTTTACTATTTAGGGAGGTAATATTAAATCACGATAGGAGCATACATACACTCATGAAAAAACTTAGCTTACTTTTGATGGCACTCGTTGTTGCATTTGGTCTGAAGTTACCAGTCTATGCGGAAACAGTCGAGTGGGACGTCACAGGAACGGGCACAGGTCCGTACACGTTGACGTTTGAAGGCACGGGCATCGTCGATATTACGTCTGAGACGGCACTCGTCTTTGAAGACGGCGTAACAGGTGAAGATGTCAACATCGAAGAGACACCGGTCGTGACGTTCACGGCAGAGACGGCACCTGTCGTCAAGGTCGTCTCAGCAGATGGTCAGCGGACGATTCTCGTCGAATTCGGAAAAGTCGTCACACCTGACGAGCCGACGACAGAAGAACCGACTCCAGAGACACCCGTAACAGAAGAACCGGTCAAAGAAGATCCAGCAACGGATGAACCGGTGACAGAGGAACCAACACCAGAAGAGCCTGTGACGGAAGAACCGGTCAAGGAAGAGCCAACGACAGACGAGCCAGAGACAGGTGATGACGCGACACCGACACCAGTCGAGACACCGACGACAGGAACGATCGAAGGCACGATCTGGTTTGATGAGAATGAAGATGGCATTCGTCAAGACAAGGAAACACGTCTCAATGATGTCCTCGTTTATTTGATGGACCGGAATGAAGATGTCATCGACGAAGCATATACGAAGAATGGGCTATACAGCTTCAAGGATTTAAAACCTGGGACATATGAAGTCGAAGTCGATGGATATGACATGGGCTACTACTTCTATTCTGAGCAAAACGTCGGTGACGACCGGACGATCGATTCCGATGTCGATGAAGACTTTGGGATGAAGAAAGTCCGTCTCGTCGCAGGTCAGACGGAAGTGATCGACGCTGGGATTTACGGCGATGAAGAGCTCGACGGTATGTTCGAGCATTGGTTAGCTGTCGTCAATTTCTTTGATGAAAACGGAAACCAACAGCCAGATTTTGATGAAGGAACAGTTCCTGCGACGTATACGGTAACGGATGCGATCACAGGAAAGGATGTCTATCAGGAAAAGATCGCAAAAGATGACTTGATGATGCTCCAACTTGATCCGGGAACGTACACGATCAAGACGGAAGTCGCAGCGGGCTACACGGTCAAAGCGATGCATCACCTTGACATGGATGACTTGATGATGGATATGGATGAAGAGATGTATGAAGACTATGAGTCATTCGCTCAGCAAGCGAAAGCGATGAAACTGATGGCGAGCGATGAAGAAGCAATATCGCCGGAAGAACAAGAGATGATTGATGAGTTGTTGAAGTACTTCGAGCGAAAATCACCGGAAGCGGGTGTGACGATTGAAGAAGGTAGCCTCGGTACGATCTTGCTCGCGGAAATCGCGAAAGCAGAACCGGTCGCGAAACCGACGCCAACACCAACGTCAACAGAAACATCTGTCCAAACAGTCGAATCGGCTGAAAAACAGTCGAAACCTACGACAGCAACGGGCACATTACCACAAGCAGGTGAAGACAAGCCGTTCCCATATGCAGCAACGGGAGCAGGACTTGCTATCGTCGGCCTTTGGTTACTCGTTCGTCGGGGAGCATAACGATTAGAGACCTTCTATACGAGGGTCTCTTTTTTGATGTGTGTATCATTTGACACACACGCACACATGTGTGTATAGTAAAGGTACTACTAGAGGGAAAGAGGGATGACGATGTTAACGACAAAACAGATCAGTGAATTGTTGCGTGTCTCAGAAGAAACGGTCCGTCGCTGGATTCGGACGGGCGAATTGCATGCCGAACAGGACGGAAAAGGGTATCTCGTCGATGAACTAGCGCTCAAGCGCCTCGTCGATGAAAAGTCACAGATTCCAGGAACAGCGATGAATAAGATTCTCCCGCTCATTCAGGATATGTTTGGACCGGAAGCGGCTCAATTCGCGAAATCGAACCTGTTCGATCCACTCCGTCAATCGATGGAGCAAGCACCTCTGAAGCCGGAAGCATCGAACGAATCACTCGCGGAAGAACTCGATCGTCTCAAACGCAAAAAACGTCGTCTCGAACTCGAACACGAACTGAAGTTGCTTGAGATCGAAGAGAAAATCGCAGCAATCGAACGCAAAGTCCAATCCTGAATACGAAAAGCGATGTCCCCACTTGAGGAGACATCGCTTTTTTCGTTCATCTACAAGAAAAACCCACTTCACGAGTCGGAAGGGGTTTTGTCGTTTGCTTGTTTCTTTTTACGGTACCAGTACCAGTAAGCAAGTCCCAGTCCAATCGGGATTGCAGCTAGATACGGGTTAGCTTCGATGAAGCTGATCATCTCAAAGAGCGCGAACCATCCACTGAGTAAACCGAGGATGAGTAAAATCGTCCGTAGTGCTTCGGGAAGCTTGCGGATCCGATACGCAATGAGACAGACGAGGCAAAAGATAATGATAGCCACGAGCATTCCTCCCATTCCCGTAATCCAGTATAGCGTATTCGGAAAGCTTTTTCGATGCACAAATCTTCTGCTCTCCCGTATAGTGGAGACAGAGAAACTATCGAAGGACGTGATGAAATGCAACTGACAGTGATTGGAACAGGATATGTTGGTCTCGTGACCGCAATCGGACTGGCGGAAAATGGACACGACGTAACGTGCGTTGACTTGAATGCAGAACGGATGGCGCAACTGACACGAGGCATCCCGCCGATTAAAGAAGAGGGCATCGAAGAAGCGCTAGTCGCGAATCAACAACGAATGACGTTCACGACGGAGTACCCAGTCGCAAAGACATATCTTGTCGCTGTCGGAACACCGGAGAAAGCGGATGGGAGCTGTGACTTATCAGCAGTAGAAGCCGTCGTCGCCCATATTGAGCGAATCGCACCAACTGCAGCTGTCATCATTAAATCGACAGTTCCACCTGGTACGACGATGCAACTAGCGATGCAGTATCCGACGCTACGCTTTGCGATGGTCCCTGAGTTTTTACGGGAGGGTACGGCTCTTGCTGATATGCGGAATCCTCATCGTGTCGTCATTGGAACGAATGATGATGATTTATCAAAAGAACTAGCGACATTATTTGCGACGACAGCACCTCTTGTTGCAGTCGACCCCACGACGGCTGAGTTAACGAAATATGCAGCAAATAGTTTTTTGGCAGTGAAAATCAGTTTTATCAATGAAATAGCGCGACTAGCAGATGCTGTTGGGGCTGACGTATCGGACGTCGCAAAGGGAATCGGTCTCGATCCACGAATCGGTTCCTCGTTTTTACGAGCGGGAGCCGGATACGGGGGATCATGTTTCCCGAAAGACATCGCAGCGCTTACGACGCTCGCTCGTGAGCATGAGCAACGACTTCACGTCATTGAAGCAGCAGATAAAACGAATGAAGCCCAGCTAGATTATGTCTTACAAAAAATCCAACCGCGGACGGGAATGCGCGTGGCGCTACTCGGTCTCGCCTTTAAGCCGGGAACGGATGATTTACGAGACGCGCCGGCACTACGCCTCGCAACACGACTGGAGCAATTTGGCGTCATCGTAACCGGATATGATCCAGTTGCCCGGACGTTACTCGATCAGAAGCAAACGGTCGAAGAAGCATTGAAGGATGCAGATGTCGCTGTCATCATGACGGAATGGGAAGAGCTCCGTAACATTACACCAGAGCAATTCGTTCGTCAGATGCGTCAACCACGTGTCGTCGATGGACGCAACTGTTGGTCGTTTACGGATCAACCGGGTGATGTGCAATACGAAAGTATCGGACGACCGGCTAAATCATTTTCGAACAATCGAACCGTTTGACCTGTCATGATAGGTGAGTCCCTCGCGGACTCACCTATTTTTGATGAAAAGGAGCAGACCCATGGTCATTGATTATTTCGCAGTCTTACCGAGTGGGAAAAAAGGCGCACTAGAACCGCACTGTCTGACACAAGGAACGTGGTATCAGCGCGTCAACGAGGAATTGTTTCGAGCCATTCATTATGGAGCGGGCATCATCCGGATCCGTGATAAAGGAGCGGAATTGCGGATTCCAATCGAGTTCGGATTCGGTTACGTCTTGCAGTATCTGCGCCAGTTCACGGAGGCGGAGCGACAAGAAGGACGAAAACGTCATATCTTGCAACGGCAGCTCGATTGGATTGGTCGCGGATTACCGATTGAATTAAAACGACGCGGAGCGAAGATTGAGATGTGGGCCGATGATGTCCATCGTTTGCACCGAGAATCATTTCTTCTGGCAATTGAAAAAGCAGATCACTTCATCTCGTAAAAACAAAACTTTATTTTAGTAAAACGAAAACCAGACGAAAATTTAATAAAATGTAAGCGTTTTCTTTAAAGGGGTGAATCCAAAATTTAATTTCCATACACAGCCTATATAAATATATTTCTATTTACTACTATTCACCTATTTTTTACAAAAAATCTATTGTGGCGTCTTTCCTATTTTTGTATATTTGACCTGTAGCGTTCTTACCGATTCTCAAAAACGAAACGGTGGAGCGCACGAATCTACAATCAGAAATGGCTTTTTGAGGCGATTTCGGCAGTTTCTTTAGTTCATCCCAATCGGATACATAATGGCTCACGAATGGATCGTCTTGATGATAGACGAAAAGTCGCACGTGAAACAGAAGGTACTCCTCCTAAGACGACTAAAGAATTTTTTAATTGCTTTAAAGTAAAATATTTCTATATTTTACTTATATTGTAGATTTAAAATTGGGATTTGCGCTTTTGATTTGTTAGAAAAGAGGAGGAATAGTAAACATGGGTTATTCGAAGAAAACGAACAAATTGTACGCTGCTGCAGCTGCACTTGCAGTCACGGCGTCTGTCGTAGCACCGGTTGCTGCTGATGCAGCATCGAAGGTCTCGGTTAAATACATCTCTCCAATCTTGATGAAACATGCTGGTGGTTCGAAATATGCAGTCAAGAAATTGACGCTTCCGACGAAAGTGAAAGTCAAACTTTCAAACGGCAAGTACGAAATGCGCTCAGTCAAATGGAGCGGTTCTGTCAAATTCGAAAAGAAATACATCAACAAATACCAAGTCCTTTACGGTAAGGTAGCGGGTACGACAAAGAAAGCTGTTCTTAAAGTCGAACTTCAAAACTACCCAGTTGATGTCCTCGAACCAGTCCTCGAGCCGGTTGCTGTTGGCGGAAAAGTTCAATTGCCAAGCACGATCAGCATCCAGTACAAATCAGGTATCATCGTTAAGCGTCCAATCAGCAAGTTCAACCTCAAAACACCATCGACTTCAAAAGCAGGTAAATATAAACTGGCTTACTCGTACAAAGGTGCTAACTCTGTCGTAACAGGTTACATCAACTACGAAGTCAAGGCAGCAAACATCTCGAACGTCATGGGAAGCGTCGATGATCAGATGCTTTCAGTCAAAGCAGACGTCATGTACCCAGCAGTGGGCGCAATGGCAGAACTCTTGATCTACCCAGGCAAAGACATGTCAGCAACGCCAATCGTTGCAAAAGGAACGCTCTCGAAAGGGAAGTTCATGGCATCGCAAGGTGGCATTCCAGAAGGAACACACAGCTACGTCGTCAAAGTCGGCGATGTCAAATCAGCTCCGATGGACTTCACGATCGCAAACACGGTCCTCGCTTCAGCGAAAGCAATCGGCAAAGAGAAAGTCGAAGTCTCATTCTCGCGTGCAGTTGATTCTGTCATGGCAGACAACTTCAAAATCGCAGGTGCGACAGTCAAGTCAGCGACACTCAGCGCAGACAAGAAGTCAGCAGTTCTTGAAGTCGAAGGACTCGAGTACGGCATGGACTATTCAGTTGACGCGAAAGGTATCTTAATCGGTGGCGTTGCGAAAGACCTCGGTTCACTCAGCTTCATGACACAAAGCATTGAAAACATCTGGATGCTTGAAGTGACACCAAAAGCGTCTTCGATCCTTGCAAACGGATCAGACAACACGGAAGTCACATTCCAGTTGAAAAACAAAGCGACAGGTGAAGTCGATACGAAAGCAGACGATATCGTCCTGAAACTATCAACATCATTCGGTTCACTTGCGAAAGAACGCGTCACGATCCAAGACGGTAAAGCAACTGTTCTTTTGACATCTGAATTCAGCAACACAGACATCGAAGCAACAATCGACGCACAAATCATCGAGACAGCAGACAACGAATATAAAGAGTTGATCGGTAAAATCGATGGTCAAGCGAAAGTCAAGTTCAGCACGGTCATGGTGACACCAGCACCAGTTGAATTGATCAACGTGCTTGCAGCGGAATCGAACCAAGCGGATCGTGTGACGATCTTCCTCGATAAAGCCGTCTCACGTGATCTTCTCTTGAAATCGTTCGGTCTCGATAAGAAATTACCGACTGTTGACGAGAGCGAGTATCTTGCGAACGACAATATTCAAATCGAGCAGTTCGATGGTATGAAACGTGTCATCGGTATCAAATCGATTCCTTCGAATCCAAAAGCATTCGAATTGATCCTTGATAAAGAAACACCACTCCAAGACAACGCCACTGTTAAAGTGCTTGCGAAAATCACAAGCAACACGGATACAGAAGTGAAATCAAAAGCAAGCTTCAAGTTGACGGATGCACGTCAGCCGGAAGTCACTTCGGTCAAACCAGTCGGTCTGAACCAACTTGAAGTGAAATTCTCAGAAGCAATCGCAGGCGCGAAGTTCAAAATCGATGGTCAATACGGCGAGAAGTACTTCAAAGTCGAATACCTAGGGTTTGATAACAAAACAGGCGTCGATCGCCGTGATACAGTCATCATCACGTTGAACGACGCGAAAATGATGGGTGTTGCTCCAGAAGAAGCGTATCCAGGAGCAAAAGAAGGCTACTTCGCACCTGGTAAACACTCACTCCAGATCTGGAACACGATGGACTTCGCATCCCTTTCGGATGAGTCGAACATCGGAACGACACAAAACCTCGACTTCACAGTTGCTGCTGATACAGTCAAACCAACTGCAGGCGTCGTTGTTGAGTCGCCAGAACAATTCCGTATCATGTTCAGCAAACAGCTCAAAGGTCTCGACCTCGATGCAGTCAAAGCATTGCTTGCTTCGAAGAAGTTGAAACTCGAGCGTTACAACTCAAGCACGAAGTTGTACGAAGACTTCAGCCAGTATGCTGATGTCACGTACTACGATGAAGAGACAGGCGAAGTTCTCCTCGAGCTCAATAAGGACTGGACGGAAATCTACGATACAGTCAACACGAAAGAGAACTACTACAACGATAAGTTCAAACTTTCGCTCGCAAAAGATTCTGTCAAAGCAGAAGCGAACGGCGAGAAAAACGATGCGTTATCGCTTGACCTCAACTATGCTGGTTCACCGCTCAACTCTCCAGATCTGAAGAGTGCGGAAATCACGACGATTGACCGTTATCTCTTGACGAATGACTTCACAGTCATGATGAGTGAACCGGTTAAACTTCGTGGTCTTGATCAGTCGGATACGCCACTCATCAACGCAGAAGGTACAGTACTTCCGCCGAAAACAACAGTTGAGTTCATCGGTAAAGACAAGAACGGTAAAACCGTTACGATCGATGGATCAGTCGTTGGTTACACGGATAGCTCAGATATGAACTTCCGCGTCGCTGCGAACGATAACCTCCAGTACCTCGTCGACAAAGACGGTTACGGAGAAGAGTGGAAAGTCGTCGTCAAGTCACTCTCTGACGATGTCGGTAACACGGTCGCTACAGCGACACACGACTTCAAAGTTTCGAAAACGCCAGTCACACCAGTGGCTTCGCCATTCGAAATCGCTAAAGTCACAGCTAACGCAAAAGATGAAAAAGACGTGATCCGTATCAAGTTCACGGAAGGTGTACAATACACTGGCATGTACGATGCAACGAACACTGCACAGTACACGTTGAACGGAAAAAATCTCCCAGTCGGCACAAGCATCTCGCTGGCTGATTCGGATGATGATATCACGAACGGTCTCGACATCGTTAAGATCAAAGTTCCAGAAGGAACACTCAAAACATTGTCGAACGTCATCACGGTCAACAAAGAGCTTCAGTCGTATGACAACTCTGTCTTGACTGGTGGTTACGAGAAGGCAGTTCTTCTCGGACTATAAGAAACGCTAAACCTCTTCCTACTTCGGTGGGAAGAGGTTTTTTGTGACAAATTAGCGCAATCGATTGCATTTTGGTAAATCTATTTACCTGTTTTATAAATTTATAACTGTATTTACTTTGAAGAAGATGTTAAATTATGTGATGTTATTTGGAATTTTAGGTAGAAATAATCAGAAATATAGATTAGTTAAAGGGAGATTAGACTCATGAACAAGACGAAAAAAGTCTCAACAGGTTTGCTTGCGGCATTGGTCGCGACAAGCGGACTGACGTATGCACCAGAAAGCGCAAAGGCTTTCGCACCAAGTGAAAAACTCGATAACCGCGTTATTTTCCAAAGCTTCAGCCTGTATCAACCATACGAAAGCAACATGTACCGGACGCTTGCTAAAAAAGGTGAGTTGCTCAATTCGTGGGGTGTGACAGATGTGTGGTTACCACCTGCATATCGTTCATTCGATATGGCACGTTACATGGAAGGGTATGCAATCGCTGACCGTTATGACCTTGGTGAATTCCCACAAGGACCAGGTGGATCGGTTGCGACGAAATACGGAAAAGCCACACAACTCGAGATGATGGTCGACATGTTGCATGACGACAACATCAAAGTCCAGATGGACCTCGTTCCAAACCAAATGCTCGGTCTCAACAAACGTGAAGCTGTCTTCGTTCGTCGTGCGACAAGTTCAGGTGAGCCGTTCATGAACCCGTTCACAGGTGGAGAAAAAACGAAGACCCTCGCAACGCCTTACCTCGCTTACACAAAAGGTGGCGGTATGGGACAAGAGAAATACGGTTACCTTAAAGAGTGGAACAAATCATTCATCAATGGAACATCACTGCAAGGGCAGGGTATGGGCCGCGTCATGACGGACAAAGACGGTAAACCGTACCGTTACTTCGGTAAAGACGATGCGAAGAACTACTTACCAGAATGGTTGCTTGACGCAGCGAAGACACAGAACTTGAATGTCGTCGATACGTACCTCGCAGCAGACGGTTGGTATGAAGTCTCACCAGAAAACTGGAAGCCGATGCTTTCGCAATATGCGAAGGATGAAGGATACCTCGAGTACATGAAAGAAAACGGCTTCGCAACAAAAGAAGCTTTGCTTACTTCAACGGAAAACGGAAAAATCGCTTCGTTGACAGAAGAATACATGAAGACACAAGCTGCGTACGGTTATGGATCAGAAGAACGTTCATACCAAAACGATAACTCAGGAATCGACATCGAAGATCAGTTCCTCTTCGTTGATGAGACTGGTTTCCCAACGCAGGCATACAACAAAACAATGACGAACAACGATGAGTTCTTGATCGGTGTCGACCTTGCGAACTCGAACCCAGAAGTCATCAAGGAACAAAAGAACTGGATGAAGTGGATGCTTGAAACGTACAAGTTCGACGGTTTCCGGATTGATGCTGCGTCGCACTACGATACGGCGATCCTCAAAGCAGAAGCGGAAATTTCAAAAGCACACTTCGGGAAACAAGATTACCTCAGCTACATCGAGAGCTATAAAACAGAACAGAATGCTTACATGAAAGCCAACAATAACGAGCAACTCGTCATGGACGGAGAGCTTTACTTCACACTTCGCACTGCACTTACGCCATCGAACAAACGTGCACTCAGTGACTTAGCGAAAGTCTCAGTCGTTAACCGTGAAGGTGACGGCGCAACGAACGTTCAAGCGAACTGGTCATTCGTCAACAACCATGACCAAGAGAAAAACCGTGTCAACCAAATCATGCTTGATACGTACGGCATCAAAACGAATACGCAGTACGGAAAAGACGGCGAGCCGAAATCGTTCGAGAAGCTTTATAACAAAGAAGACGAAGCAAAAGCACTCGCGATCTACAACAAAGAACTCGCAAGTCCAACGAAGAAATACTCGACGGAAAACGTCGTCGCGCAATACGCGTTCCTTCTTTCGAACAAAAACACGGTCCCAACGGTCTACTACGGTGATCTCTACCAGACGGATGCATCGTACATGTCGAAAACGACACCGTACTATGACGAAATCACGAATCTCCTAAAAGTCCGTAAACAGTATGCGTACGGTAAACAGCACGTTGCGTACCACACATCGAACACGTCAAAAGAAGCGGGCAAAGACTTGATCTCAAGCGTCCGTTTCGGAAAAGACCGCAACACAGGTATCGCGACAGTCATCGGGAAAAACGCAGCGCTTGATACGACAGTTCAAGTCAACATGGGTAAAACACACGCGAACCAAGTCTTCGTGGATGCTAGTGGCGTGACGAACACGAAACTCGTCACAGATAAGAACGGTATCTTGACGGTTCCAGTCAAAGGCATCAAGACAGCTGAAGTCAATGGTTACGTCGGCGTCTTCGTCCCACAAGCAACAAAAGCACCAGTTGCAACGATCAAAGCAGGTGCGGTCTACCAAGGGAAAGCACTCGACTTGAAAACGACAGTTGCGAACACGACATCAGCAGTTGCGTCAAAACGCTACCGTGTCCTGGATACGAAAAAAGCGACAGTTGATTCAAAAGGTCGCCTGACAGGTAAAGCAACAGGCAAAACGACGGTCGAAGCAACGGTTACGTTAAAAGACGGTTTTGTCTTAAAAACAGTCTTACCGATCGAAACAAAAGCAAACAGCGTCACGCTGAAAGCAACAAAAGCAACACTTAAGAAAAACCAGACGACACGTATCACGTACACGTCAGCAACGGACAAAATCAAATCCGTTCAGTATGCGTCAGCGAACAAAAAAGTCGCGCAAGTCTCGTCACGTGGTAACGTGAAAGGAATCAAAGCAGGTAAAACGACGATTCGTGTCACATACACGACAGCAGGAAACTACAAAGTCGTTAAAACATTCACAGTCACAGTTAAGTAACATCAGACATCACTCTCAACGCGAGAGTGATGTTTTTTCGATTCACGTCAATGTTTCCTTATATTCCACATAATTCCATCTAATCCGGGTATTAGTAAGAAAGACCTAGAGGGAGGAACGATGATGCGAACATGGATAGCAGGAAGTTTAGCACTCGGTTTGATCTGTAGTACAGTACCGGTCAATGCGTTTGAAAAGCAGGAAAAGATTCGTCCGGCGACATTGACGAAGGCAAAGGAAGTCCCAGTCTTCTCAAAACAAGCCGGGAGTGCTTTGACAGGACGATTTGATTCGGATGGACTTGCCGTCTGGTATTTTGATGCGAAGGAGTTTGTTGCGAAAGGGACGCACTTTGAGTTCGAACTCGACTACGATACGTACGGAACGATGTTCGCAAGTAAAGCCGACGCGGAAGCAGGTCGCGTCTACAATCGGTATTACCAAGTCACGGATGATACACTCTACTTCCCGCTCAGCTGGAGCGGACGACAATACTTAGTCCTCGAAGGCTATCCGGGCGACCGTTATTCTGTTTCTGCCTATATCTCGCGTTACGAACCGATTGAGGAATCGATGACAGCTGCCGTCAAAGCAGTCAAACCGGCGTTACTCGTTCAGACGCGATCTGGCGCGATGCGCGCGCAATCGTTCGGAGCCTCCAAAGTCGAATCACTAGCTTCCGAGCTCCGCATCGAACGACTCGTCTATGAATCCTATGCTGACGCTGAAGCGGCGAAGAAAAAGTTCGAGCGATCAAACAGTGTGGCGTTCGCAGAGTTCGATGCACCGATTCACGCGTTCGGTGTCGATGCCTATCAAAAACATCAGTGGTCCTTGCAGAACACGGAACAAAAGAAAGGGCTAAAAGGAGCAGATATCGGTTTCGTCGCCATGCAAAAACGCATCAAGGGCAAGAAGTTGTCTGCGACGAAAGTCGCGGTCCTCGATTCTGGCATCAATCCGAGTTATGCCGACTTCGCAGGAAAGGTCCGCATGGATCTTGGTTATGATTTCATTAATGGCGATAAGACAGCCTGGGATGATAACGGACACGGTTCACATGTCGCGGGAGTCATTGCGGCGGGAGGAAATAACACGTACGGGATGACCGGCATCAATTCGGCGGCGACGTTAATTCCGATCAAGGTGCTCGATGAGTCGGGGGCTGGTTCAGTGTCGGGACTCGTCAAAGGAATCCAGCATGCAACGAAACAAGGTGCCCGGGTCATCAACATGAGTCTCGGCGGCAGTTCTTCTTCGAAATCAATCGAGTCGGCATTAGCCGCAGCGGTCAAGAAGAACATCTTGATCGTCGCCGCTTCCGGAAACGAAGGACGCGGAACGGTCGCGTATCCGGCCCGTTCGAAATATGTCTTGTCGGTCGGTGCAACCGGACGAAAAGATACGAAAGCGTCGTTCTCGAATTATGGAACGGGTCTAGACCTCGTTGCTCCAGGCGTCTCGATTCCAAGTTATCTCGCAGATGGGGAGCTGTTATATGGAAGTGGTACTTCGATGGCGACGCCACACGTCGCGGGTGTCGCGAGTCTTATGATCAGTCTGAAGCCGTCCTTGAAGGCGAGTAGTGTAGAAAGCATCCTCAAGAAATCAGCGAAGGATCTCGGGAAAAAAGGCTATGATACGAGCTATGGTGCCGGTCGTTTGAACGCTGATAACGCCGTCAAACTAATCCCTTAATGCAGTCAAGAAGTCCTGTGCGAACAGGGCTTCTTTTTTTCAGACAATTTATTGATTGATAGAGGTAAAAAGAACTAGGAAAATCAATTTTTTCCATTATAATGAAAAAGGATACAACGATAAGGAGTGAAACCCAAATGAAAAAGGTCATCGTCAGTGCTCTCCTCGTGAGTGCATTTGGTACATATACATGGGATACGACAGAAGCTGCGACAACGGCGAAAAAAGTCCCAGCCATCGAAGCCAAAACGAAAAAAGGCTACATCAAAGGAACGTTCGATGCGAGTGGGAAGGCATTGTTCTATTTTGATACGAAGACCTACTTATCAGGTGGAACACACTTGAAGTTCGCCTTTGATGCTTCAAAGAAAGCGACCGTTTACACGTCGCAGACGGAATACAAACAAAAAGATCCATATGCGCGGTATGCGAATAGTAAAAAGACACTTTTTTTTCCATTGACGTGGAGTGGGCGACAATACATCGAAGTGACGGGGGCGAAGAATAAAGCTTTTACGATTCCCTATAAACTCGAACGCCTTGAACCAATTCGGGAATATGCGACAAAATCAACGATAACCGGACAGGCAACGAGTCTCGTCGTTCGTCTGAACGGGGCGACGAAAGCGAGTACGTTGTCACAGACATCACGGGCTACTGATCACGAAACGATTGATAGTACGTTACGGCTCGAGAAGTTTTCCTACAACAGCTTCATCCAAGCGATGGCAGCAAAACGCGAACTTGAAAAAACGAAGGGCGTCCGTTACGTCGAACTCGATCAACCGATGAAGTTACTCAGCACCGATCCGTTCCAGTCCGTCCAGTGGGCGCTGAAAAATACGGGACAACGCGGAGGCGTAAAAGGAGCGGACATCGGTTATCACGCGATGGTCAAGCGGATTGCCAATAAGTCACGTTCGACCGTTCGCGTAGCAGTCGTCGATACGGGTATCAATCCGACCTATGCGGATTTCGCTGGACGCGTCCGAATGGATCTCGGCTACGATTTTGTCCATAAACGTCAACTTGCTTATGACGATCACGGGCACGGGACACATGTCTCCGGTGTCATTGCTGCAACATCGAATAATGGGTACGGGATGACGGGGATCAACGACCGAGCAAGCATCATTCCGATCAAGGTCATCTCGCGCAATAACTATGCGTCGAACTCGAATATCGCCAAAGGCATTCTGTTCGCCGTAAAACAAAAGGCGAAAGTCATCAACTTGAGTCTTGGTGGTGGCGGTGTCTCACTGGCGATTGAAGATGCCTTAGCGGAAGCGCGTAAGAAAGGGATCTTCGTTGCAGCAGCAACCGGTAATGAAGGCGCATCGAAACTGTCCTATCCGGCACGCTCGAAATATGCGTTCTCGGTCGGGGCGACGAACCGATTCGATAAACGAGCGTCGTTCTCGAACTATGGCGAAGGACTGGATCTCGTCGCACCGGGGCAAGATATCGCGAGTTATTTACAAGACGGCGAATCGATCTTTTGGAGTGGCACATCGATGGCGACACCGCATGTCGCCGGCGTCGCGAGTGTCCTCTATAGCTTAAAGCCAAGTATCAAAGTGACGGACGTCGAATCGATTCTTCGTAAGTCAGCGAAGGACCTCGGCAAAAAAGGTCGTGACACGACGTACGGGTATGGTCGCTTGAATGCCGATCGTGCCGTTCAGCTCGTGAAATAAGGAAAGTAGGTTAAACGATGAAACGTATCCTATGTGTCTTTCTGATTGGTGTCCTCTGTATAAGCGGGACACTCGAAGGACAAGCAGCATCAAAGGAAGCACTGCAGATCAAACAAGAGTACAAAGCACTCAAGTTCGGTATGACGCTAACGGAAGTCGCGAAGACGATATACGGAAAAGAGTACCGGAAATACATCAAGAAACAAAATGGTAGCGTCGTCTTTACGAAAAAACCGGGAACGACCGATAACGAACAAGGATATCGGTCCCTCGGATACGTACTTGATCGCCCCTCTAAAAACCTTCCAACGGCAACGCTTCTTGAATTTAGTACGAAACAGCACCAGAAGACGTATTATCTGATACAAAAAGCGCTGTACTACCAAGCCGATACGGAAAATGGGTTGTATGAAAATAGCCGAACACTCATGAAGCCGTCGTCATTACGCCACGGGATGACGGAGAAACAACTCGACCAACTGGTATCAGGCAAAAAACTCGGACAGTTGTCAATGAATTTTAGTTGGAACGTTTCGTCTGTCATCAAAGAAAGTCCGATGAAAACGGGGCGCTACAAAATCTATCAATTCCATCGACCACATTCGAAAAAGATGCAGGTCGTCACCTTGTCCTATAACACGCAGAAAAAGCGATATGAGGTGGATACAGAAATCGGGATTTCATTGAAATACGAAAAATGAATAAGGATGATTCATGGAGTCATCGAGGAGAGTAGGAAACAGGTATGAAACGCATCATGATAGGGTCACTCTGTTTAGTACTGTTGCTTGGTCTGTTTGTTCCAGGAACAGTATCCGCAGCAACAAAAGCAGAAACGCTTGCGACGACACAGTACAAGGGCTTGAAAAATGGAATGACGATGGAACAAGTCGCGCAAGTCCTGTATGGCAAGTCGTATCAGAAACACCTGAAGAAAAGAAACGGATCGACTGTTCTTAAACTTCCAATCAACTTCGAAGGAGACGAAGAAGGACATAAGCAATTAATCCACGTCCTCTCCGATTCGGCAACAACCCATCCCCCGACTGAACTGGTCTTACAATTCATGACGAAAGAGAAGAGTGCGAAGTATCGCTTGGTGACGAAAGCCTTGTTCATCGAACGGAAGACGAAGACAGGATATCGTGAAAGCACACGGACGCTCGTCAAAGGTGCCGTACTCCAGAACGGGATGACGGAAAAAGAGCTGGATGCGAAATTGACGGGGAAAGGTCTTGGTAACTGGACGATGCTCGGTCATATGGATACAGCGTCTGCTTATACGCTGGACGAACAAAAACTAGGATTTGCTGAAGTGTCTCGGATCAAAGAATATGTCTTTAAATCGACGACGAACAAGTGGAAACATGTCGAACTGACGTATAGCGAACAAAAAAGAACTTATCAGATCAGTGATGTTCGGACGATTCAGGAAAAAAACTAAAGCACGTGCAATAGAAAGTGAGTGAACGGGATGCAGAAGTGGAACGTAAAACGATGGCTTCTCATGGTACTTGTCGCAATAGTTTCTTTACAACCAGTAACGGCGGGTGCTGCAACGAAGGCTGAGACGATCGCCACGAAACAATATCGTGCTTTAAAGCCCGGGATGACGGTGGAACAAGTCGCCAAAGTCCTCTATGGCAAGACGTATAAAAAACAACTGAAGATGAAAAACGGTTCACAAGTCTTACGATTGAACACAGAAATTGAGATGGAGGAATGGGATCGGAACGTCCTTCTCTATGATCTTGTGAATCGAAAAGTGGAATTCCCGTCAGCGATCGGTGTCCTGATGTTCATGACGGAGACGGGCGGAACGAAGTATCGGCTGACGATGAAACAAATGGAGTTCAAACGTGACACGGCAGCCGGATTCCGGACGAGTGATCGCAAACTGATCAAAGGTGCGAAAATCAAAAACGGAATGACGGAACAACAAGTCGATCGAGTATTGACAGGGAAAGGGCTCGGGACATTCGGAACACTCGGTCACGTCGATACGACATCCGTCCTTCGAAAAAAAGAAGTCAAAGCAGGAAAAGCAACGGTCATTCATACGAAATCATACGTTTTTTCGACTGCAACAAACAAATGGCAATACATCTTTTTCATTTATGACACGAAAAAGAAAGCGTATCGTGTCGAAGATCATAGTCAGTATTAAAAAGGAGATTAGATTATGAACACGACATTCATGAAAATCACAGTGGCGACAATCATCGCGGGATCAACACTCTTTAGTGGAACGGCATCGGCAGCGACGAAAGTCGAGACGACAGCGACAAATCAATACACAGCACTCAAAGCGGGTATGACGATGGAGCAAGTCGCAAAAGTCTTATACGACAAAGACTACAAAAAACAATTAACGACGAAAAGCGGTTCACAAGTATTGAAGACGAAAGAAGAGTTTAAGGACGTTGAAGATAAGCGTAAAGAAATTTATTACGAAATCTATGATCGGAAGGCAAAGATTCCTCCGACTTTGATGTCGCTCAGTTTCATGACGAAAAAGAACGATTCCGTGTATCGTCTTATTTCGAAACAAGTCGAAATGGGACGGAATACATATTCCGAATACCGAGAGAGTACACGGAAGTTAAACGCGGGCGCTAAAATCAAGACGGGAATGACGGAGAAACAACTCGATGGTGTGCTCTCGGGGTCTGGTCTTGGGGAATGGGCTGGATTGCTTGAGGAAGATGCACGAAGCGTCTTCAGTGCGAAAGAAATCAAAGACTATGAGATTGAAGCGTTTAAAGGAAAATTGTATGTCTTCCAAAAATCGACGAAATCACGTGTTTACGTTGAGATGAGTTATGACACGAAAAAGAAAGCCTACGTTATTGAAAATCACGAGACATTCTAAAAAGGAGATAGGAACATGAAAATGACATTTACGAAAGTTGCAGTAGCAACAGTACTCGCAGGAACGACTTTATTCGGAGGAGCGGCATCGGCTGCGACGAAAGACGAAACGAAAGTAACCGATCGTTACACCGCATTAAAAGCGGGGATGACAATCGAGCAAGCAGCAAAAGTCATCTATGGGAAAGATTATAAGAAACAACTGACGAAAAAAAGTGGTTCGACGGTACTAAAGAAAAAGGCGGAATTCACGACCGTATCACAAGGTCAAAAAACAACGGCATACACGTTCTCTGATGAAAAGAACTTTACGAACATATCTGTGTTTCAGTTCATGACGAAAAAAAATAGTTCAGTCTATCGTTTGACAGGAAAATCACTAGATCTGTTTCGTGTTGATAGTTACTCAGGTGCTCGTGAAAGTAAGATGAAACTGCTCAAAGGAAAGAAAATCAAGACGGGCATGACGGAGAAACAATTGGATGCAGTATTATCTGGTTCAGGTCTTGGTGAGTGGACAGGAGTGGACTCGATTGATTGGACATCGATTCAATCGAAACAAGAACTGGACTATGGACTCGGAATTAAAGCACTCTCTAAAACATACGTATTCCCGACTTCGACAACTCAACGTAAACTCGTCATTATGAACTATGACTATGAGAAGAAAACATATATGGTAGAAAGTCAAACATCACTCTAATGAACGAAAGAGCTTATCTGAACGATATGCTCTTTTTTTCATCTTTTCCCGTTTTTGACAAATCGCTCTCAAATTTCGTTATACTCGGACTGTAAGTTTTTTCATGGATAACCGATACTAATGAGAAGCAAAACACAGAAGGGAATGGACGCAGTTGGAACGAGTTAAAAAAAGACGTAAGGTGAAAAAACGCTGGACGCCACTGAAAATCATGCTATTGATTGCGCTTGTCCTCGTCGTCGGTGTCGGTGGATTCATCGGCTATACATATTATCAAGTCGACCAAACGGTCAAAAAAATTCAATCACCCGTCAAGAATACGGGAGACAAAGTCGTCGAAGAGCAAAAGCCGGTGTCGGTTCTGTTACTTGGTGTCGACCAACGTCCAGGCGAGCGCGGGCGTAGTGACTCAATCATGGTCATGACATTGAACCCGACACGAAATGAAAGTCGATTGATCAGTATTCCCCGGGACACGAAGGTTGATATCGTCGGAAAAGGAACAAATGATAAAATCAACCATGCCTATTCATTCGGTGGACCGGAGATGGCAATCAAGACAGTCGAAAAGTTTCTTAATATCCCAATCAACTACTATGCAGAAATCAACATGGAAGGGTTCACGTCCTTGGTTGATGCAGTCGGTGGGGTGACGGTCAATAACGACATCGACTTTACGGTCAGTGGGACACATTTCCCGGTCGGTAAAGTTAACTTAGATGGAAAATCAGCATTGAAATTCACACGCATGCGTTATGAAGATCCACGTGGAGACTTTGGTCGACAAATGCGTCAACGGGAAGTCATCGCCCAAGTCGCAAACAAATTATCATCCGATGTATCAGTCAGTAATTTTAATGCCATCATGGATGTCGTCGGGAAGAACGCACAAACGAACGTTTCATTTAAACCGATGCGGACACTAGCTTTTGATTACATGGATGCCTTCCGTAACCAGAAGAACTTGAAACTCGAAGGAACGGGTGGAAAAGAAGGCGACGGAATCTATTACTGGCACCCGACAGAAGATTCACTCAAAGAAACACAAACGGCATTACGCTATTCACTTGATATGGAATGATAAAAAGCACCGACTCCACTATGAGTCGGTGCTTTTGTTTAAAACGATTGTTCCGCTAGACGAATCCGACTGATCGTTCCGTCTTTTGCAAAACGTTGGAGACGATACGAGTTACTCGTGACGAGTCCTGTCGATTCCGTTTCTAGTTGAAGTGGGGCGAGTGAGGCTAATTGCTCATTCGTAATAGTCGTCTCTGTCCAGTCAATGGCGATGACCTTGTTGTCCTTCAAGACAAAGAAGTGATTTCCGTAAAAAAGGTAGTCATGCAATTCATCATTGAAAGTCCGATCGGCTGGTCCATAAAGACTATTCAGTTCTTCACTACTTTTGCCGATAAGGTCAATGAGGGTCCCGGTAACAAAACTCGTATCGAGCTGATCGTTGACCCACGTCAAAAGCGTTTCATCAGCAAGTGATTCACCTTCAAGCCGTTTTGTCGTATCGGACGTTTTAATATAACCCGTTAAATCATCCGACAATTCAATTTCAGTCACACCGTCATTTTTCTTGACGATGCGATATCCGTCACCGAAATCGGCTTCGTACAGCAATGTCGTCATCGACTCTTCCCGGTAGATGTTGCTCGAACGTGTTTTGACGTATAGGACATCATCAACAGCGGCAGTCTCTTCTGGTGCTGTCGGTTTCTTTTCCTTCGTTTTTTCAACTGTGACCGGTTTTTCGACAGTAGCTTTCGGTGTCGTATCTGCTGAACTTGCGAAGTATGTCGAGTAGACATACGTTCCACCGGCTCCGAGTAAGAAACAAAGAATCAACAGCGCAATCCAGCCCCAAGGTAACGGTCGTTTTGCTCCAGCATGCTTGATTTCTTTCTCTTTTTTACGTCGTTTTGGTTCCGGTTCGCGTTTACTCCGTGAAAGAGTTTGAAGTGGTTCTTCTGCCTCGTCCGGGAGTGGACCATCTTCGTCCAAGATTGGACGAGCGACTAATGTACCGTAAAAGTCAGCTAATGTCGCATGATGTTTTACGGCGAGGAATGCATTCCATTCGTCGACCGTGACGGTATCTTCGTCATAAGGAATCAGTGGCGGTTGACCGGTAATTCGGATCATCGTATCCGTCAAGGATTCCGTCGAAGCAAGACTCGAACGAATCCGTTCATGAAGTCGTGCGATATCCTCCTTCGAGTGAGATGTATAGAATTGTAGCGCTTGTAACGAGCGATGCATAAAGAAATTCCTCCTATGTCGAGATACGGAAATGAATGTAAAAAGTAACAATTCATCTTTTATTATACGCAATGTTTTTCAATAAACGTATGTCATTTCCTAAAAAAACATCAACCATTTCCCAAATATTTGTTATACTGAGTCCTAGTTGATGTAGGAAAGTCACTGAATTAGACAAATAAAGGAGAATAATTAGACCATGAATGAAACGATTAGCTTGCAGGAATTATTTTCGATTTTACGTAAATCGTTCTGGCGCATCTTGGCGTTGACGATCGTAGCCGCCCTCATCTCATTTGCCGTCAGTAGCTTTTTGATTAAACCGACGTATCAAGCAGGGACGCAAATTCTCGTCACACCGAAGAAACAAGACAATGAAGTCATTGATGCACAGTCTGTCCAGTCGTCTGTCACATTGGTTAATACATATCGGGTCATCATCAAGAGCCCGGCGATTTTAGAACAGGTTCAAAAGGAAGTTCCGAACGCACCAACGAATATGAATGCTTTGAACAACATGGTCACGGTCGAAAGTGAACAAAACTCTCAGGTCATTAACGTCTCGGTCCAAAGTACCGATGCAGCATTAGCATCAAACTTAGCAAACTCGATTGCTGAAGTCTTTAGTTCAGACGTTCAAGAATTAATGAGTGTTGATAACGTTACTGTCTTGTCGACATCAGGTATCCCAACGTCACCTGTCAGTCCCAATATCATTTTGAACACAGCAATCGCAGCAGTCGTCGGATTCTTACTCGGTGTCGGTCTTGCGTTCTTACGTGAAGTACTCGATCGTCGCATCCGGACAGAGGATCAGGTTCAACAGATTCTTGATTTGCCGGTGCTCGGTAGTATCCCGGATATCGACAGTAAAGTATTCAAGTCATCGTCAAAAACAGCAAAACGAGAGGCGGTCAAACAATATGGCTAAGAAGAGCAAAATGAACAAAGACGCACGGAAACTGATTACGGTCACGCAGCCAAAATCGCCTGTTGCTGAGCAATACCGGACGATCCGGACGAATATTGAATTCATGGCCGTCGATCGTGAGATACAAGCGATTCTTGTCACCTCTGCAACACAAGGTGAAGGAAAATCAACGACGTCATCAAACTTAGCCGTCGCTTACGCGCAACAAGGGAAAAAAGTCTTGATTATCGATACCGATATGCGTCGTCCGACGGTCCACTATACGTTCCGTGTGGCGAATGGTCTTGGACTTTCAAGTCTTTTGACACGCCAAGCGGAAAAAGAAAAAGCGATCTTACCAACGAAAGTCGATAATCTATCAATTTTGACAGCCGGTCCGATTCCGCCGAATCCAGCGGAGCTCTTGTCGTCACGTGCGATGGAGCATCTTGTTGCACAGCTGCGTGAAGAGTTCGACGTTATCATCTTTGATGCACCACCATTACTACAAGTCGCGGATAGTCGAATTACTTCGAAACTGACGGATGGTGTCGTCCTTGTCGTCGGTTGTACGACATCTGATCGTCAACGAGTGTTAAAAGCGAAA
The DNA here is from genome assembly GCF_018619035.1 of Exiguobacterium sp. s168. Classification (NCBI taxonomy): domain Bacteria; kingdom Bacillati; phylum Bacillota; class Bacilli; order Caryophanales; genus Exiguobacterium; species Exiguobacterium sp. s168. The sequence goes on from NZ_JACSNE010000022.1 coordinate 21,923, forward strand.
GAACAGCTTGAACTGGCCGAAGCGAAAATTCTCGGTGTCGTCTTGAACCGTCGTGAACTGACGGATGATTCAGCTTATCAATACTACTATTCCTATGAGTGAGGGACATCTATATGGTTGATATCCACTGTCATATCTTGCCGCTCGTCGATGACGGTCCGGCCAGTGTCGAACACGCGTTACAGTTAGCCGAACAAGCTGTCGCAGAGGGAGTGTCGCGGATCATCGCGACACCACACCTCTATCATCCACAATTCGAAACAGAAGATGTCGATGTCCAGTTGACGGTCGATGAGTTCAATGTCTTGTTGAAACAACGTGATATTCCGTTAACCGTCTATCCAGGTCATGAGATCCGGTTGATCGGTGAGTTGATGGAAGCGTTAGAAGCAGGACAAGCGCTGACACTGAACGATTCACGCTATATTTTGATCGAGTTTCCGTCAAGCGGAATTCCATCGTATGCGCGCCAAGTCTTTGCAGAATTGATTTCTGATGGTTATATCCCGGTCGTTGCCCATCCGGAAAAGAATAAAGCAATCATTCAAAATCCATCGTTACTTTTTGAATTGATTTCAAACGGTGCAATCAGTCAGGTGACGTGTGCCAGTTTGATCGGCAAGTACGGAAAGGATGTCCAGCGGTTTGCGATTGCTTTACTCGAAAATGGACTAGCCCATCTTATTGCGAGTGATGCCCATCACCTCGAGAAACGTCCATTCTACTGGAAACAATGCGAACGGATGCTTGAGAAAACGTTCGAAGATTGGTTGATCGATGAGATTTATGAAAACAATGAAGCCGTTCTCTTGAACCAACTCGTGACAATCAATCCCCCGAGTCCTGTCGAGAAGAATTGGAAAGGACAATGGGTGTAACATTTTTTGTCAAGGTAAGGGAAAGAGAGTGAATTCGCACTCTCTTTTTTCTATGTTAACGCTTACATTATTAAAATATGGAAAACTTTATGGAAAGTGACATGTGTCCTATGTTATTGTATTTTACATAAAGAATGGAACGTTAGATATAATTTGGGAAACCAAATTTATATATGGGAGATGATTACGTGATTAAAGTAAAAAAGGCAGTTATTCCAGCAGCTGGACTCGGAACACGTTTTTTACCGGCGACAAAAGCTATGCCGAAGGAAATGTTACCGATCGTTGATAAACCAACGATTCAATACATCATTGAAGAGGCGATTGAATCAGGAATTGAAGACATCTTGATCATCACCGGAAAAGGGAAACGTGCAATCGAAGATCATTTTGATTCCGTACCAGAGCTTGAAGCAAACTTGATTTCAAAGAATAAGTCAGAATTACTGTATTTAGTCGAAGAGACGACAAAGATTAACATTCATTTCATTCGTCAATCAAAGCCAAAAGGTCTTGGGGATGCGATTCTTCAAGCGAAAGCATTCGTTGGTAATGAACCATTCGTCGTTATGCTTGGCGATGATATCGTTCAGGCTGACGTGCCGTGTACGCGACAGCTAATCGAACAGTATGAAATCACGAATAGTTCAATCATTGGTGTACAACCAGTTCCAGAAAGAGATACACATCGTTACGGCATCGTTGATCCAAGCTCGAGCATCTCAGAGCAATTACATAAGGTAAAATCATTCGTCGAGAAGCCAGCACCAGGAACAGCCCCATCGAACTTAGCGATTTTAGGACGTTATCTACTCACGCCAGAAATCTTTAAATATCTTGAAACACAACAAGTTGGTTCAGGTGGCGAAATTCAATTGACGGACGCGATTACGCGACTCAATGAAATGCAACGGGTCTTTGCCTACGAATTTGATGGTAAACGGTATGATGTTGGTGAAAAATTAGGATTCATTCGGACGACACTCGAATTTGCACTAAATCGCGAAGACTTAGGATCGGAAGTGGCAGAGATGATGGAAGAACTACTAATTGAATATAAATAAGGAGAGATTTTATGGAAACCTTAGAAAAGAAAGAAAATGAGTTGATTTCTGAGAAACAAATTGTGAATAGTTCATTTGATTTAAAAATTAGTACTATAAACAATATAGTTGAAGTTGAAAATCATGAGATTTATGCACAAAAATTAGTGTTCACGATTACCAAAAGATTAATTGATATAATCTTATCTGTTATTTTACTTTTAATAACACTGCCTTTAATTATTTTGTTTGGTTTATTAATTAAATTAGAAAGCAAAGGTCCAGTATTTTATTCTCAAGAAAGACTAGGGACTAATGATAGAATATTTTCAATTTATAAGTTGAGATCTATGTATAGTGACGCTGAAAAAAATGGAGCTATGTGGGCAAAAGTAAATGATGAAAGAGTAACAAAAATTGGACTTTTTATTAGGAAAACTCGAATAGACGAATTACCTCAACTTTATAACGTTATAAAAGGTGAAATGTCTTTGATTGGTCCAAGACCTGAAAGAAAGGTATTTGCGGATGAATTTATTCAATTAAACAATGAATTTTCAAAAAGAACAGCAGTTAAACCGGGTCTCACGGGACTTGCACAAGTTCATGGAGGTTATGATTTAACACCTTTTGAGAAACTTGATTTAGATTTAAAGTATATAAAAAAAAGAAATAGCAAAATGGAATTTCATATTTTTTGTTACACCATTAAAGTAATTATTACTGGAGAAGGTGCAAGATAGTTATGATAGAAAATTTAGTGTCAGTAATTATGCCATCATATAATAGTTATTCGTACATAGAAAAAAGTATAGACTCTGTAATTAATCAAACCTATGAAAATTTTGAATTGATTATTGTGGATGATAAATCAGATATAGAAACTATTAATTATCTCAAAAAAATTGAAGATAGTGATCATCGAATTAAAGTAGTATATTTGAGTGAGAATTCTGGGGCTGCAGTTGCTCGGAACAAGGGAATGGAGTTTGCAAAAGGTAGATTCATTGCATTTTTAGATTCAGATGATTTATGGGTAGATAAAAAATTAGAACAGCAACTCTCTTTTATGAAGAGTAATCATTACGCTTTTTCTTTTACAAGATATTATAGAGTAAAAGAGAATGGTGAAAAAATAAATGAAATAGAGGTACCTAAATCCATAAATTACAATGAGTTACTCAAAAATACAATTATTGGTTGCTCTACTGTGATGATTGATAGGAAGTATGTTGAAGATACTACTATGCCTTTAATTAGAAAAGGACAAGATACTGCAACATGGTTAAAAATATTAAAAAAAGTACCTTTTGCATACGGATATAATAAGGAATCACTAACAATCTATACTGAAAGAAGTGGATCGATTTCTTCTAACAAATTAAAAGCTCTTAAAAGAACGTGGTATATATACAGAAATATTGAGAAAATCAACTTCTTTAAATCACTTTTTTATTTTTCTCACTATATTATCAATGCTTTTAAAAAAAGGTTGAAAGTATAAAAAGATGGGTGAATCAAAATCAATGTCTATTAAAGTTTTAGTATCAACAATGAACTTAAAAAATTATATTCATGACCAGATGAATATAAACTCAGCAATAATAATAAATCAATCTCAAAATATTATTGATCAGCATTCAGAAAGAATTAAGTATATTAATGTAAATGAAAGTGGCTTAAGTAAAAGTAGAAATTTAGCAATTGCAAATTGCAACTCAGACATTAGCATAATTACAGATGACGATGTGATTTTTAATGATAATTATGAATCAATAATTAAAAAAGCTTATAAAGAAAACCCAATTGCTGACGTTATAGTTTTTAGAGTCAAAAGGGTAGGAGGAAGAAATAAAAAATATAAAAATAAAAGTAAGAAAATAAATAAATGGACTATAATGAAAGTTTCTTCTGTAGAGATTACATTTAAAACGAAAAAAATCAAAGAAAATCATATAAAATTTAATGAAAATTTTGGGGCTGGCTCTAAGTTTTTGATGGGAGAAGAGAATTTATTTTTAAAGGACTGTCTTGATAGGAAACTTAATATAATATATTTACCAATAGAAATTGCAACAGTTGATATGAGCGAATCTTCATGGTTTGAAGGGTATAACGACAGCTATTTAAGTGCTAAAGGTGCTGTATTTAAGGCTCTGTACCCTAAAGTATGGTTTATTATTTCATTACAATTTTTAATTAGAAAAAATAATCAATTTAATATAACCGTTAAAAATTTTTGGGGAAAAGCTAACTTGATGAGAAATGGCGCTGATTTATATAAAAAAGGAAATTATTAAAATGAATAATGTATTGTATATAGGAGATTTTAGAGGTGGAAGCGGTCCTTCAATTGTAGATTTATCATTAAAAAATGAACTTAACAGTGTACGCAATATTGAGTTTATACAAATAGATAAAAATCTAAAAAGATTGTTTAGAGATATAAAAAAGTTTGATCACTTACACTTTTCTGGCTTATCTACAAAAGGAATAATATATGCTTTGATTTTTAAAGTTTTTAATAAAAAAGTTAGTCATACATCTCATGGTGCAGTTCGTTTTTTAGACATTAATAATATTAAGCAATCAAAGATTAAGTTAATAAAGGAATTTGTTTCTTTTTTTATTTCGAATTCTATTATTGCTGTTTCAGATTCATACAAAGAAGTAATAAAAGAAACTTATCCACAATTTGCTCCAAAAATAAAATTTATAAATAATGGCGGTAGTAACTTTTCTGGAGAAAAAATAATAAATTTTAATTCGAATAAACTTTCCATAGTAACTTTTGGAGGCGATAGAGTTGAAAAAGGAACCTATGAATTGTATAAAACAATAAAGAAATTCATTATAGATAATGAATTTTTTAATGGAGAAGTAGAATTACATATAATTGGTGATATTTCAGATATATCTAAGTTCGATTCTTCTATAGTAACTTTACATGGAGAAATTCCTCAAGTAGAAGTAATAAAAGTTTTGGGATTTTGTAATTTGTACGTACAGAATAGTTTTTATGAGACATTTTGTATGTCAGCTTTAGAAGCAGTAGAATTAAACCTACCGGTTTTACTTAAAGCTTCTATTGGTTTACCAGTTATATTAAATGAAAGGTTTAAGTTCAATAATGTGAATGAACTATTAAATATATTAGATGAGATTATGCAAGCTAAAGTAAAAGAACAAGTTTTAATTTTACCTGATTTATCTTGGGATAACTCATCCAGAAATTATATGAAAATGTGGCGAATAGATAATGAAAAGACTTAAATCAATTTATTTTTTAATTGGCGAGTTATCAGTAGCAGCATCACAATGGATAATCATTAGTTTAATTGCTAAAAATTATTCATTAACTGAATTAGGTATTTACACATATTACTTAGCAATAATTGCGCCAGTAACAGTCATCATTCAAATGCAACATAGAACAATTTATGTAACTGAAGGAATTAAAAATGTAAGTATCGAAAAATATTTTAACTTAAGGATTAAATTAATTATTTTAGTCTTTTTGCTTATTGCTCCAACCTTTTTGATCACAGAAACGAATAATTTTTTATGTATGCTTTCTATATTATTATGGAAATCTTTCGAATTATTAAGCGACTTGATTTATGGGTATTGGCAAAAAAAAGAAGAAATTAAAAATATTACAATAAGTAAAATTTTTAAATCTATTTTTTATATAGTGATTTTCGTCTTTTGTGTATATTCTAATAAAAGTATGCTATTGTCGTTAATTTCACTATCTATTGTTTCAGGAATAGCATTATTTTTAGACATAGTAAAATCGAAAATACACATTAAAACATTGTTCGTTTATAAAGAATTTACTATTTATGATATGAAAAAGATAGTGAAAATCTCTATTCCATTAGCTATAGCCTCTATGTTAAACATTCTTTATATCAATATGCCTAAATATGTTTTTGGTTACTTTAAAATGACAAACGAAGTTGCAATATTTTCTTCTATTTCTTATATACTAGTAATTGGTAATATGATTATTAATTCAATAATTCAAGTAAAAGTCAATCATATTGCTCAACTCTATAAATTAAAGGAGATTAAAAAAATAAAAAAAGAATCACTTAAATTTTTTAAATATATTTTACTGATAAGCACCTTTATTTTGATTTTTGTAACTTTTTTTGGAGATAATTTATTAGCCGTTTTATACAATGAAAAAATTTCAGAGTATTATTTTTTATTAGCAATGTTGATCTTTGGTTCAGTATTCAATTATTTTTCAATAATAATCGGTGTAGTTTTAACAGCAGCTCAGAAATATAAGTTGCAACCAGTTTTAGCGTTTTGTTGGTGTTGTGTATATGCTGTTTCATCAATATTACTTATTAAATATTTTGGTTTATATGGATCAGGTATTTCTTTTATAATTTCTTCGCTAATTCAATTTTTTTCGATTTACTATTTTTATAATAATTTAATTAAGGAGAAAATCTATGATTGAAATATTGAATTTATTAGCAAGTCTTATACTTATTTTGGTGATATGTATATTTTTATTATTTTTTAATAAAAGTTTTATTTTTAAAAGAATTAGTTTTTACTTTTTTGGATTAAGCTCCTTAATTGCGATCCTTAATCACTATTATTCTATATTTTCTCCATTGCCAGACGCTGATTCTTTCCATTATTTATCTACTAAATTTATAGAAAATACATTTTATGGTGGATCGACGTACATTAATCAATCTGTAGGAGCAATGTTTTTTGTTAAATTTTTTGTCGTTCCAATATATTTGGTCTTTGGCAATAACCCTTTGAATGTAATTTTAATAAATAATTTTTTGATTACTTTAGTCTTTATTATGATTGTTAAAGTTAGTGAATATATTGCACTCTATTTCAATGATAGTGATTTATCATTGAGAAGAAAGTCAAGAATAGAATTATTATCTTTTGGTTTAGTGTTTTTCTATCCTAGTTTATTTATGTACAGAATGTTTTTGTTAAGAGATCCTTTAATTATATTCGCTATAATTTTATTCATTTATTCGTTGTTGTTAATTTTTACTATGAAAATTAATAAAAAAAGTATTACTTTTTTTATTGTATCTATATTGTTGATTGGTTTTATCAGGCCTCAAAACGTCCCTATATTAATTATTTGTATAATAATATACACAGTATTTTTTTGGAAAATAAAAATTGTTCCTAAGTTAGGAATTATACTTTTTATTTTTGCGATAGTATTTTTATTTTCAGAAACACAAGTCTTTAGATTTATTAATCTTATAAATCCAAGCTATCTTATGTCATATAGATATAGTCAAGTAATTCAATTTAATTCATATTTATCCGATATAAATTATTATAGTTGGTTTGAAGTGATTAAATACATTCCACAAACTTCTTTTTACTATTTATTAACACCGTTTTTTTGGGAACCTGCTAGTTATAGATATCTGATACCTTCAATCGATTCGCTTTTTAATTTTTCAATATTTATCTTATTAATTTTTTCTTTGAAAGCGCAAAATAGAAGTAGTAACAAAATAAAAAAGTATATTTCATTTTTAGTCATATTTTCCTTAGTTTCTTTTGTATCATATAGTGTCGTTGAGGTGTATATGGGAGGAGCTGTCCGCCATAGAATGCAACAAATAATATTGTTACTACCTATAGTCATTGGATGGCTATCTTCTAGAAAAGGAAAGGATTAAATTATGAAAAATATAATTAAATTTATTTATTACAAAGTAAAATTTAATAAATCTAAAATACTGTCTAGAAGATTAGGAGGTAAGATTAAACTAGGTTATAAAACTGCTATATATAAAAATGTTATTTATAATAATTCTGAAATGGATAATTATTCTTACATAAATGAAAATTCATTAGTAATTAATACTAGGATAGGTAAATTTACATCCATCGGTTACAATTGTGGAATCGGATTACCAGAACATCCCATTAATTATATTTCCACATCACCCTTTATATATTCAGAAAATAATATTTTTAACTTACCTAAGACATTTGATTCTTTTACTAAAGATACTCAAATAGGAAACGATTGTTGGATTGGAAACAACGTAATAATATTGCAAGGTAAAACTATAGGTGATGGTGCCATAATAGCTGCTGGATCTGTAGTTACTAAAGATGTAGAGCCATACTCTATTGTCGCAGGAGTCCCAGCAAAAAAAATTAAGTATCGTTTCTCAGAAAGTGAAATTAAATTTTTGAATCAATTGAAATGGTGGGATTGGCCGATTCATTTATTGAAGGAACATCAGAAAATGTTTTTGAGTAAAGATAAATGGTTCGAAGAAATTAAGGGAGTTTGAAGAAATGAATAAAAAAATTACAGTAGCAGGAACTGGATACGTCGGTCTTTCAATGGCCGTATTACTCGCACAACACAATGAAGTCACATCGATTGATATCATTAAAGAGCGAGTCGAAATGGTCAACAACCGTAAATCCCCAATTGTTGACGCAGAAATCGAAAACTTTCTTCAACATAAGGAATTGAACTTACACGCGACGACAGATAACTTCGAAGCCTACAAAGAAGCAGAATTCGTCGTCATCGCAACACCGACAGATTATGATCCAACACTTAACTACTTCAATACGCGTACAGTTGAGAGTGTTGTTGCAACCGTCCTTGCAATCAATCCGGATGCAACGATGATCATCAAATCGACGGTACCTGTAGGTTATACACAAGAGTTAAAAGAAAAATTCGATACGCCAAATATCGTCTTCTCACCAGAGTTCTTGCGTGAAGGTCAAGCGTTACATGATAACCTTTATCCATCGCGTATCGTCGTTGGTGAACGTTCAGAACGCGCGCAACAGTTTGCTGACTTATTACTCCAGGGGGCAGTAAAAAAAGACGTTCCTGTCCTACTGACTGACTCAACGGAAGCTGAAGCTATCAAGCTCTTCTCTAACACTTATCTTGCAATGCGTGTAGCTTTCTTCAACGAACTCGATACATATGCAGAAGTCAGGAGTCTTGATTCTAAACAAATCATTGAAGGTGTCGGTCTTGATAGTCGGATTGGTAGCCATTACAATAATCCTTCGTTCGGGTACGGTGGATACTGCTTACCGAAAGATACGAAGCAACTACTTGCAAACTACGAAGATGTTCCGAACAACATCATCGGAGCAATCGTCGAAGCGAACCGGACACGTAAAGATTACATTGCGGATACGATCATCAAGCAAAATCCAAAAGTTGTGGGCGTTTATCGATTGACGATGAAGACGGATTCTGACAACTTCCGTGCCTCATCGATCCAAGGAATTATGAAACGAATTAAGGCAAAAGGAATCGAAGTGATAGTATTTGAGCCTGTCTTAACGGAAGATACATTTTATAACTCGCGTGTCATTCGTGATGTTGAAGCGTTCAAACAAGAGGCAGACATTATTCTTTCGAACCGAATGCATCCAGAATTGACTGATGTCGAAGATAAAATATATACAAGAGATTTATATAGTCGAGACTAAAGGGGGGTTAGAGTATGATACTACTTACTGGCATGTCTGGATATATAGGAAGTCATACTGCTATCAAATTAATAGAATCAAATTTTGATATTATTGGAATTGATAATTTTTCCAATAGTAGTAAAGAATCAATTAATCGAGTTAATAAAATTACTAACAAAAAAATTCATGTTGAACAGATAGATTTATTGAATTCTACTCATTTAAATGAAATATTTTCGAAGTACAATATTGAAGCTGTAATTCATTTTGCAGGTTTAAAAGCAGTAGGGGAATCCGTAGAGAAACCTCTAGAGTATTACATCAATAATGTTACCGGGACACTGAATTTATTAGACGTTATGAAAAAATATAATGTTAAAACTATTGTGTTCAGTTCATCAGCTACAGTTTATGGAGATCCAAAAGAAGTACCAATAGATGAAGGTTCACCATTAACTACAACAAATCCATATGGAACAACAAAATTGATGATTGAACAAATTTTAAAAGATCTTGCAAATTCGGATTCTGAATGGAATATTACAGTATTACGTTATTTCAATCCGATTGGTGCGCATTCTTCAGGATTAATTGGTGAAGATCCATCAGATAAACCTAATAATTTAATGCCGTATATTTCTCAAGTTGCAGTTGGGAAATTACCTAAATTACAAGTTTTCGGTGATGATTATCCAACAAAAGACGGTACAGGGGTAAGAGATTATATACATGTCGAAGATCTTGCAGTAGGTCACGTTAAAGCAGTTCAACAAGTATTAAATCAGTCAGGGCATAATATATACAATTTAGGAACTGGTAATGGTTATAGTGTTTTAGAAATGATTAAGGCTTTTGAAAAAGCGGCGTCTACCTCTATTCCTTTCGAAATAGTAGATAGGCGTTCTGGAGACATTGCGACATGTTTCGCAGATCCAACAAAAGCTAAAAATGAATTAAATTGGTCGGCTGAAAAGACACTACACGACATGTGTAGAGATTCTTGGAACTGGCAAAGAAATAATCCGAACGGATATAGTAAATAAAAAAATCAAGTGTCTAAAAAGTAATCAATTATAGTCTTAGTAAACTGATTGACATGAAGAAAAGTTTGATACGCGAGCTTTGTATAGTAGAGACTAAGGAACAATCAAAAGAGTGCAATTTGGTGGAATGAACCGTTCACCAAATTGCACTCTTTTTGTATAAAGCTTCAATTAAATCTAAAAGCTTATAGTTTATCGAGTCTGAATACGTAATACGATGCCCATACGCTTAGCTTTTGTCCAGTCATCAAACTCATTCAGAGATTGCCATTTTCTACTTTCCTGCAAGTCAATCATTTGATCGGATTCAATAGCAAACAGTTCATGAGCATGAAGGGAATCTGCTACTGTCCAGTTTCGATCGAACACATCGTTCGCCATGGCGAGTGCCAATTCGACAATCGACATCGTGTCGACAGTCAGACCTTCATGTTCGATTCGAAACGGCAAAATATTGTCTGCTTGTCGTAAGAATTTCTTAGCGTTGTGCAATTCATCCGTTTTTGCCCCGATTGGTCCCTTTCCTCCTGTTAAAACATAGTAAAAAAGGCGATCATCATTCGTTAATTCGACTAATTTAATCGTATGATGCGGAAGGTGGATTCCAGTCGTATCTAAGAATTCGGCAGTCATGTTCGTGATTTGTGAAGTAGCACCATAAAAACGTTGGACGACTTCTTGGGCACTGAATCCGGATGCCGTATAGATCGTATGGTCTTTTCGATAACTTTCTTCAAAAGGAACATAGCCAAAATTCTCGCGCAACGTATCATATATTAAATGGGTCTATGAAGTAGGAACCATTTGAACTAACGTCTGGTGCAACTCTTGGTTGTTGGCAGGTGAAAATGTTCCCAGTGGATAGTATCCTGCATAGTTAAACAGTTGTTGGTATTCGAGTCGTTCCGATTCGAAGATTCTGCTTTCTCATAACATATGATCACTCGCTCTCAAATGATTTTTGAATTAAGATAGGTCGGTTTTGTCAGACGAGACGTATTAAATGGATGGAAGTATATCATTCTTTTTTTATGATGACTGTCCGCACACGAGACATTTGTTCTACGATCTTCATTTCACGAAGAATGTTTTGCTGTTGTTTGATATGTTCATCACTTTCATACAGATTGATGGCTTCTCGTGTATTGATGGCACGCTTGTCATTCATATAATCAATTATTTTGTCGACAGCATCGAGATGTAGATAGTGTTCAAGTACAAGCTGTTGTTCTCTTAAGTATTTAGCTGCCTCGTTTCTAAGTTGACTGCGCTGCTTAAGGGCTGCTCCATTTCTCGCCATCCGTTTTTTGGTTAAGAATTGATTCAAGAAGTCTTTTCCTTTTAGCGTCACGAAAAGGGGCGCAATAATCGTGATCCACTGGATGAGAGAGGAATCAAACATCGTAAATAGATAAGAAAAGGGAGGTGTAGATAGCAGTATCGAGCAGACGACATAGAACAGAATACCGATAACGACATTAAAAATTTTTGACTTAAATACCTTGTGATTGGCTTGTTGCAAAATATAGTTATTCGATCCTTTAAACGTCTCCATGACTGATTTAATATGTTTCATTTCATCTAAGACACTCGTTCCTGTGAAGGTTGGTAGTGAAGTATGATGATTAATGGGAGAATGAGGAGCGATTTTGGGTTGTCTTGTAGACGTCAGTTGAGGGAATTTGGCTGTCAACATATACAGACCTTTGATGATCAGTAGGCTAATGCCGATCGAAGGGATAATTAACAAAATGATTCCTTGAGCGTTCATCGAGTAGGTATATGTATATAGACCGTGCATCGGACCCTTTTGTAAAAAGTTCACAAGTTGCGTAGTGACTTGAATCAGAATGATGATGACGACGAGAGAAGTACCTATCAATTCTCCACGTTTCTCCATTAAAATCTCTTTGAACGTTGGAACTCTATTCGAGTGTTTCATGTGATTAATCCTTGTTTACGTACGATTTCAAACAGCGTACCATGATGCATTGTGATCTGTTTGCCTTACTTATAGGTTATACAATTAAAGGTTTTATTTCAATTTATTAGTAGATTATTTTTGGTATAGCAGCTAAAATGCGTTTTTTAAAATTTTTATTTCCTTATATTTCAAATTTATTCTTCATTTCTTTTGGTTTTTCTATAATATGTAGGATAGCTGTTTAAGAATAAGGGGATGAAAAAATGAAAAAAACGATAGCAGGAGCTTTAATGATTTCACTGTTGTATCCTGGAGTGTCAGCATCAGCAAGTGTGAGTCTACCAACCGTTGCTCAGATTAATGAAGACGATGTGACTGGAAATAACATCATTATTCGAGGCAATACGATGTATCACTCTGATTATGAAGGAACCAAGCTATTTGATTTAAAAACAGGTATATTATTACGGAAAAATCCTACGGGGGACACATTGCTAGATGTTAGTAAGGACGAGTCGAAATTCATCGCCAAAGAATTTTGGCACACGTACTTTACGATTTATGATGCGTTCGGAGACGAAATTCGTACGATTGATAGTCTTGAATACAATGGAGAGACGTATCGATTTAACAGTGGGATTCAAGTGAACTTTTTGCCGAACTCCTCGAAACTCGTCATCGCATCAGACGACCATATTTTCTTATATGACCTGAATAGTGAAAAGGTATTGGTTGCTCGAGGGATTGATACATATGGTGCGTTAAAAGTGTCGAATGATTACATCATGATTGGTGATAACTCGTCGATTCGTGTCATGAACCATAACTTAGATTTGATAACGGAAGTGTTACCAACAGAAAATATCATCTCATACGATCTGACACGATCGAATACGCTCGTTTTTAATACGTATAGTTCTCGTATCTATCAGTCTAAGAGTCCATACAATAAGTCGGTCCTCTCGACATTAAAAACCTACGATGATATTGATTTAGACGAGAGTGGTGTGTTCCTCGGTACCTCTAAAGGAATCTTATATGATATGCAAACAGCGAAGCAGATTTATACAAATCTAGACGAGTCACGGATTGCCTTTAACGAAAACTCGTCTAGGATCATAACGATGGGTGACCCAGTTCGTGTCTACGATACGAAAAACTTAAAAAAGCGAACCGTGAGTGCAAAGATTAGTACAGACTTCAATTCATTGATCGTTCGAAATGATATGACGCCGACGTTTGTCGCGATAGCGAGAGACGGTACGAAAACAAAATTGACGAATCAAGTCGCATGGCGCTCTGATAATTCACAAGTCGCTTACTTCTCAAATGGGAAGTTAATCGGAAAATCGCCTGGTAAGGTAACGATCAAAGGAACGTATGAGGGGTACACGGCCACACTTTCGTTAACCGTCAAAAAAGCATCAAACACAACGAACGTGAAATGGTTAACGTCTCAGAAGAATACGCTGAATCAAACAGGAACGTTCGTGAAGGCTTCGCATAAGTTGTATGATTCTTACTCTAAAGTAAAAGGAACGAATGGAAAGTTCTACTACCAAGGAAAAGTCTATACGAGTGGTATTTTTAAAGGGAATGCCTTGTATGGAACATATCGCAACAAGAAAACTGTGGACGAAATACTTTTACCAATGAGTACCGAAAAACGGAACGATATTAATGAAAAGCAAATAATGGATGTCTTCGGAAAACCGAAGACATCTTACCGATTCGACTCAGCGTTGTCTTCGAAAGTGATGCGAGGGAACAGTACGCTCGATCAACATCAAATCAAAAAAATCAGTCTCTATACAGTCAAAAAGAAGAATGCTTTAGAAGTAGTCTACGATGAAAAAGGATATGTCCGATATTTGCATCTGTTTGAGTCAGCTCCTGAATAATGAATCGTATCTTTAATAAGGATGAGGAGGACTGGAAGATGACGACATGTTCGAGTTGCCAAACAAGTATTCAAAAACAGTATGAGTATTGTCCGAAGTGCGGAAATAAGGTTCAATATGAAGAACTCAAAAAATCGAACGAAGAAAAGCCGGGTAATTTTTATGAGGAGCAAAACATCGTGACCAGAACATCAGATGGTCCGTTGATCAGACTGATGATGTGGGGGAGTCTGGTCATTTACTTGATCAGCCTTTGGATCTATTCTGCATACTTTAAGGAGCAGCACAATCGAGGATTCTTCTTCCAGAGTGAAGAGAATGTGATGTCGGTATTCGTTCCGCTTCTTCTAATTGCAGCGATTCAGTTTGTATTTCTCTCGACATCGATTAAAACTAATCGTAAAAAAGTCTGGTTGATTCCTTTCTGTATTACGTTATTTTTTGCACTCGTCTTTTTCAATATGTATCAAGAACTGGACAAACTACAGCTGGCGTATGGCATTTCCGGAAGCATCGTCGTCGAGGCAATGCAAGCCGTGACCGTTATATACGTAGCATTAGGCGCTCTTTTCTTAACCATTCCAGTCATGATTTCGTTGAAGAAAAGATGAGGTGATTTTAAAGACATCAAAGCGAGCCGCAGCAGGCTTGTTGTGATGTCTTTTAATAATGTTCATTGAAAGATAAAGTGCTGCGTATTGATTAGGCTTCATTAAAAGACAGGATCTATATTTCTCCATTTCATCTTACATATGTATACATGTAAGATGATTGGTTTATGATTATCAAAAATCTTTCAATCTAGAATTCATACCGAAATTTTAAGCACTTCCAATCAATCGCAACATAGTTAAATATCTAAACAAAGCGTCTTCCTGCAATGGTCGACTGAAATAATAGCCTTGGAAATAATCGTTGTTTTTTTAGGTTGTATCACATAGAATTTTTGAAAATCGAGTAGTTACAGATGGAGACCGACGAGGATTTTATGATCCAGTAATTTCGTATACTGTAGCGTATGGAAAAACTGATTTCCAAAATCACATGGTTGGAGATGGACATGAATCATGTGATAGCTGTAAGACACGTTCGGGTTTGCTTTTAGCAGATTCAAAATTGTCTGTTCTTGGGACGCTGGGCTGATGTCATAGATGTGAAACGAGATGATGTTATGACGGATGCGAAACGGGGCAATCGTAAGGGTGAACGGTTTATGATGGGCGAATCGATGTGCTGTTGAGACGGTCGAACCGGTAATTACGAGCTCATGTGGGGTGATGCGTAGTTTCGGGTGCCAGAAGTCTCTGAATTCGATTGCGATGACGTCGCGCAAATCTTCTTCCGTCACATACGTCGTGACGAGAATATCCGATGGGTTACCAAGGTAGTCGTTATCCGTATTCATATGTAAGCTCCTTTGTTTGTTGTGAATGGAATCAACGTGCTGTCGTTCAGGGTAAAGAAAGGTATGTTTTCTCTCCTGTTCTACAGAAAGTAGATTCACTACGATTGTAACTTTTTTCCTTATTCTTGTTTTTCGTTCATTAAGCGTTTAGGGAAAGCGATTCTTGATATTTCATCGAAAATCAATCGTGTACTCCATCGGCTGTCATGTCAGTCCCTACAAAAAGGAGGAACTACCTATGACCCACTATGACTATCTCGATCAGTATTTATTGACGGACTTCTCGCGGGCAGCCCATACGATCAAGGCATACCGGAGTGATCTTCGACAAATGCGCTTGCATCAGGTCGACTGGTCAGTCGCGTCCTTACGACGCTACTTTCACTGGATGAAAGCACATTATAAGCCGTCGACGATCCTGCGACGTTATCACGTCTTACATCGGCTCGGAAATGTCCTCGTCGAGCGACGACGGATCAAAAAGAATCCGATGGTCGAGATCCGTCCCATCGTTCATCAACGTCTCCGAGATGAGACGTACCATGATAGTGAAGAGTTGATCCCCGTGATTCGACAGATTCAAGATCCAACCTATCGCCTCTTCTTTGAGGTGCTCAGCCAAACGGGCCTCCGCTTCATGGAGACCCGTTTGTTGACGGTACAGGATTTTGATCTAGCGAAGAATGAACTGTATGTTCGTCACGGCAAAGGTGGTCGAACACGGACCGTTCCGATCGGGGAGACTCTTTGCGAAAAGATTGGTCTGTTTCTAGCAGGTCGCACGACCGGATACTTGTTTCAATCCGTCACGGGACGGATGGTCAATGAACATGCGGCAAGAAAAGCACTACGCGAAGTCGGATTTACGTCCCTGAAGCGTCACGTCCGTCCCCATATGCTGCGGATCGCCTATGCGACCTATCTTTATCAGCAGGCAGGACTGAAGTTGCTCGATATAAAGCGTCTGCTTGGTCATGCCAGCATCTCGACGACGGAAGGATACATCCGTAGTCAGACGAACCGTGTGCGAGACGTCCTCAATCGTCTGTCCGCTTGAGTCGGTTGACCGACGAATGAGCAATATCGTGCGATGGTAGGACGTAGTGCTGGGTCGTCCGGACATCGCTATGACCAAGTAAGCGCATGATCGTCAAAATATCCGTCTGATGCACGTGATAAAGTGTCGTTGCGAACGTCACCCGGATGTCATGCGGCCGCAGGATCCGTCCGAGACATACCTGACTTGCTTCCTTTAAGACACGGCGAAACTTTGCCGGATTGACCGGACGTCCGCTGTCTTCGCAAAACAACAGTAGGGCATCAGGACGAATCGTCTCGATGTAACGCACCAGTACATCACGTAATGCATGATGCAGCGGAACTTGACGTGATTGATCGCCTTTACCACTCCGGACGAGTACCTGATCGCGCGCAAAGTCGACATCTGCGAGTTGCAAGTCACGGGCTTCTGAAAAACGCAGTCCTGTGTGCAGGAGAAGAAAGCTAAAGGCATAGACGGTCTCGTCGCGAATCGTCTCAAGGACACGATGGACGTCGTCGTACGTGAAGGCAAGTCGGCGGTAGGGTGCGGGAACGGGTTTTTTAACGCGTGCCAACGGATTCGTCTGGAGCGAACATTCGACGACCAGTTGATCGAACAAAATCGAGAGAGCATGCAGTCGCCGAGCGGCAGTCGCTGGAGCGTAAGTATCGCGTAGAAACTTACCGTAGCGTTGCAGCGACGGAAAATCGATCCGTTCGACGTGGCGACAGAGATGCCGTACGTCGGAACGATAGGCTTTTTTCGTCAGGCTACTGTAGTTTGCTTGTTCAATGATTACGAGTAGTCGTTCTTGATAATAGGTCATCATCCGAGGAGGAGCTGGACTTTCTGCCGGAGTTCCGACTTTATTGAGCGCAGGCGCGCTGGGGAGTAACCGAGTGTCTCTTCCGTGCCGTGCATCAAGGCTTCGAGAAACGTGTACTCTTTATTCGACAAATCCCGTTTGAGTTCGCTGAGAAGGTAATGAAAGGAGACGTTTGGGGTCCGAGGGAGTTCCGGCATCGTATCGACCGCGACTTCAGTCGAAAGCGTCCGGTTGCGGGTCGCTAAGTAATCGAGCATCGCCCCTTTTGCACGGATCCGGGCGAAAGTGACGGTCATGACCTTTCCTTCTTCGATTGATTTCCAAAGTCGGAGTAGGGCAGCTTGCCTACATTCATCATGTTCGTTCGGGTGGATCGAGAGGCGGGACAGGAGGGAGTTGACGAGAGGAATCCAGTTGCGTAGTAAGTCGTTCATGGGTATCCGTTTCTTCAGATATGCATATCTGTTATGTATTCCGCGGTAGTTTTAGTATAAGTAGAGTTATCCGCTTGATGCAACGCTCCATTTCTTCAATCATGCCAACGGTTTCTTCAACTTTCAAAGAGCGTAAGTCGTGTGATTTCCCATTCTTGCGTCCATTCGCTTCAGATAAACCCGCATTCTAACGCGATTGCTTTCAGGATAACTCTACTTATCCGCTGAGGTGTTCGGAAAGTATTTAATCTATCACTAAAAAACACAAAAGTCACATACTGAGAGGATCTCTCGGCATGTGGCCCTGATAATTCATTTTTATAAAAGGAGTTAATGCTTCTAATCAATTATTAAAATAAAACTAATAGGGTGACACTTGAAAACTAAATGCTTTCATAATGTATAAAATGTATAATGAGTTAATATATGGATTAATAATCATTATGGTCCATTCGATTTAATCTGCGTGATGCATTCGAACGCTGAACTTCTCGCGATTGTGGAATCGATGGATAGGAAAGGAGCGATATCGAATAACAACCTTCATTATCTTACTCATCATACTTATAGTGATTGCGATGATGACATACCGATCTGTTCAAAAACTGAAAATGGATGCGATCATTCATTTCCAGTTACGACGAGATATTCGGCAAGTCAGAAAAAAGCTTTTATTGTGGCAGGACCATCCGGGTAAACAATTCGAGGTCCTTCAACCGATTTATCAGAACATGGTCTATCGGACACGTAAGCGGACGAGTCGATCGGCAGTAGAAGTAGAAGCATTAATCGATCGTATATTGAATCGGTTGATTAAAAGCCGATGGTCCGTACTTGTTGCATTCGGGAAATTAGGTATTCGGGCTGGTTTATGTCTAATTGGTCTTTTCGTTAGCATCGTTACCTTGTTCGCAGTCTTCGAAGAATTCGACAAGACGTCGTTTACGGTCGAACCAATAAAGGAATCGATTGCTAGTTTTAGTGAAACGGCAGGGCAATGGTTGGATGGTGTTGAGTGGGAAACAGAAACGGAAGCTACACCAGAAATCGTTCCATCATCCAATGCTAAAAAGATGAATCCGCATTCGAAGCATTATCGATTACCTGAACAAATCACGACGGCTGAAGAATTAGGCGAAGCGATGGCGTACCATATGAATCGTCAGGAGCAGGAGTTTACGGTCCAGTTCATTGGTGATATCAATCAGTTTAGTCGTGCTTCAGATGGTGCATGGAAGTGGTTAGAAAAGAATGAACCGTATGTATTTAGCATGTATGACGGTGGAGAATCAGAGTATCTCGATTATGATTATTATGTAGAGTATACGTTTCGCTTTAAGTACGAGGTAACACCTGAGCAAGCGCAGCAAGTGCGGCGCAAGGTCAATCAAATCGTTAAAAAGATACCCGTCGATTGGTCGGACGAGCAGAAGATTCGATACGTAAACGACTACGTCGTCCGACATACTACTTATCGACTTAAAAGTAAGGAAAGTCCGTATACGCCATACTCGATTTTAATGAATGGAGAGGGCGTCTGTGACGGCTATGCCTTAACAACACTCCTGTTGCTAGAAGCTGCTGGTGTAGAGGTCCGGTATATTGATGGAAAAGTATCGAGTGGCTTGCATGCATGGAACATGGTGAAAGTGAAAGGGAACTGGTATCACTTAGATACGACTTGGAACGATCCGATTCCTAATCGACCGGATGAAGTACAAGAAGACTACTTGATGGTTTCGGACAAAACCTTGTTGAACGATCATTCGTGGATTAAATCGAAATACCCAAAAACTGCACCGGTCGATTATGCTGAAAACTAAATAGGTAATTTCTCAAGTAAAGCAAGTTTTTCCTTACTTCGGTCATACGAGTAAGGAAAGACATGCTTTTTTATATTGTGGTGCGGATTCCAACTAGAATACTGACTTTTATTTAAAAAGTCAGAAAATAAATGACTTATATATCCATTAAAATACATAAGGAGTGAAATTATGTTTGTATTTATAAAATAAATAGAACACGCACAAAATCAGATGAAGAGTCTGAATAGAACTCACGAGTTTTTTTACGAAGAGGAGAAGGCAGAATGAACCTACGAAATAAAATTGGATTGACGACAATCGGATTACTTGGTTTGGGAGTTTATTACACTCATATCGATGTTCAAGCAGCAGAAGATGCGACGAGAGTCATCGTTCAGATGAAGAATCCCGATATTTTAGAGAAGTTCGCATACGAAACAATGATCAGAAAGTCTTCCGAGCATAATGCCGTAGTAACGGTGGATGTACCAAAAGGGGAGAGCGCGATATCTTTTGCGCAGACGTTAAAAAGTCAAAATGGCGTCTTACGGGCAGAGCCAGATTATATAGAAAAACGAGCATACACACCAAACGACAGTATGTATTCTTTGCAATATCATCATACGAATATCCAAGCGGAAAAAGCATGGGAGCGGACGATGGGAGCAAGTTCGGTCGTCGTGGCAGTGATTGATGATGGTATTGATGCCTATCATACCGATTTAAAAGATAAGATCGTCGATCCATATGATGTCGTCAATCGATCTCCATATACATTGACGCGCGGTGAGCATGGTACTCACGTCGCAGGTATCATTGGTGGAGCGATGGATAATTCTTTTGCGGGAACTGGTGTTGCACCGAAAACGTCTATCATGCCATTGGATGTGTTCGTAGGAGATGGCGCTTACGCATCAGATGTCATTTCGGCAATTTATCGTGCTGTTGATCATGGCGCGACGATCATCAATATGAGTTTAGGAAGCTATAATTACAGCTCGATCTATCAATCAGCAATCAATTATGCGCATGATCATGGTGTTGTTGTCATTGCAGCAGCAGGGAATGATACAACTTCCCGTCGCCACTATCCTTCATCCTACGATCACGTCGTTTCGGTTGCGTCGACGACTTCACGGGATAGCTCATCCTATTTCTCCAACTATGGGAGCGATATCGATATCGCGGCGCCTGGTAGCTCCATCTATTCTACACTTCCTTACAATGGATTTGGTGGGATGAGTGGTACTTCGATGGCTTCCCCTGTGGTTGCAGGAGTAGCAGCACTTGTAAAAGCCAATGATCCGACCTTAACAAATGACGAGATCGTCGAACGTTTGGAAGGAACGGCAGATGACTTAGGAACAGGGGGATGGGACATCGAATATGGCCATGGTCGTGTCAATGCGGCTGCTGCACTTCTGATTAAAGAATACGGACCTCTTCAGATTGATGAGTTGACAGACGCCATGACAGCGGTAAAAGGAGAAATTTCTGATTCCATCACGGACGGTACGCTACGTATTTGGAATGAAAGCGGAGACCTCATCGGAGAGAAGGACGGATTAGCAACTGGTCGTTTTGAAGTGAACATTGAAAAGCAACGTGCAAATCAGCAACTCTCTATCCAAATCGAAGATGCCAAAGGGAACAAGAGTCAAAAGCAGCAGGTCATAGTGATTGATCGTACAGCACCGAAACAACCGCAAATAGCAGAGTTCACAGATACTTCTAGCCGGTTATCTGGTCAAGGAGAGGCGGGAACTACAGTATCCATTCAGACGGAAAGTGGACGAACGTTAGGGGACTCTCTAGTCGATGAAAAAGGAAAATTCTCGGTCTCTCTTTCACGTCAAAAAGCTGGTACTTCACTATGGGTATCTTTGACCGATTCATCGGGAAATCAAAGTGAGAAAATTCGTGTCATCGTGAAAGATGTCACACCGCCTGTTGTTTATGAAATAGCAGAGTTCACAGATAAATCGAAGTATTTATTTGGTCGAGCTGAACCCTATACAACCATTTTGATTAAGAAAAATGGGACGATTGTTGCAGAAACGACAATGGATGAAGAATCAAATTTTTCGATTCCTCTTTCCTCTCAATCGGCAGGTACTGTCTTATCAATATATGCAGTAGATCGATCTGGAAATCAGAGTATTGAGCGAAAGATTATTGTACTAGACCGTACTGCACCGGATGTTCCGAAGATGAAATCGTTCTCGGACGCGATGACAATTTTATCGGGTACGGTAGAAAAGAATAGTACAGTCGTAGTCTTGCAGGGAACACGGAAAATTGGACAAATGCGTACGAATGGAAGTACGTTTTCGATTAACATACCGAAGCAAAAAGCGGGTACACGTCTGAATATTTATGCTCTAGATGCTGCGAATAACAAAAGTAAAATCGTGACGATTCCTGTATTAGATCGAACGGCGCCCTCTGCGTTAAGCATCAACAAGGTGACGACACAATCAACTAAAATCATAGGGAAGACAGAACCAAAAGCAAGCGTATATGCTTATGTTGGAAAGCAAAAATTAGGAAGTACTACTGCTGATTCGAAAGGAAACTTTACTATCAAGATTAAAAAACTAAAAAAATCTATACTGATTGATGTATATGCCATTGATGCAGCTAAAAATAAGAGTAAAATAAAGCGGTTTAAAGTTACTGGCTAATCCATCGATAATCACTTATAGAGAAATGAAGCGAGTCTTTCTTTCGAAATGAAATGAATCAAACGATTGATCAAAAATGAGATTGTACTTATCGAAAAGTATTCTTCCGAGACTGGATGAATACTTTTTTGAATTCATATTAGGAGTTTTATCACGTTGTTGAAGACTCTTTCGAAATAATATACAAAATTAAATAAATTATAAAGTGAAAAATGTTGATAAAAAAATGAAAAATGGAAATTTTTTTCTAAATTGACGGTTGTTATCTGAAAATTTATGATAGGATTTTTACGAAAGGGTAAGTGTAAAAGGAAATGAAAATTTAGGAGGAAATGTAAAATGAAAAAAGTACTTACGTTAACTGCAGTATCGACACTCGCTTGTACGCTTGCTTTCACACCTCAAGCAGATGCTTACCGAGCGACCAAAACTGTGAGCAGTGTCACGTCAAAAGCAGATTTACCTTACTTCTCTGATTTTAGTGGTTGCGGAAATTATAAAGCCTATAGCTCTACTACACGGACAGGCTTTAAAAGTTTAAAGCACCACGTCACATTTACGACAGTTGGAGGAAGTGTTTCATTCTCAGGTGCCGGCGTTAGCGGTAGCGGAACAAGCCCAGGGTACACGAAATCAACAAAGAGTAAATCATACTATAGTTCAGGAAATGTGTGTGGTAGTGGATTGACACTCTATTTAGGGATGAACACGACTACACATGTGGATTATAGCAACCGAACGTATACAGCTACTGCAAAGATTTGATCATTCGAACATAATTTAATCATTTCTTTTACACTAACCTTTCGTATTATGAACAGGAGTATCGAAACCATATGAAAAAAATAATCCTTATTTGTATCAGTTTTTTATTCATATTAGCTGGTTGTAGCCAAGGTGAAACGTTCATCAATCGAGATATACATAATTCAAACTTAGTGAAAACTGCATCTTCTTATCTAAAAACATCAGATGGTGGCTCTGTCTTTGAAGTAGATAGTCAGTTTAGTGAATCTTCAGCTATTAAAAATAACAGTACCTATCGTTTTCTAAAAAAGAAGTCAAAGAACTATTCGATTCAAAAATGTAATGAAAAGAGAAACAAGTTTTATTGTGACTTGATTGTTATGCAAATTAACGGTGAAGGTACATTGAATAGCAAACAAATTTCAAAAATCGACTCATTTTTTGATCTCTATTTTTTATACGAAACTGCAAATTCAATCAAAGAAGTCAGCATGATTCAAGATATAAAAGAGCATGTTCACCAAATGAGAAAACCCGTTCAAGGTGATCAAATTGAATATTTATACTTTACACTCCTATCGCTTGAACTTGATTCTAATATAAGCACTTCTCCGACAAAAGAAACGATAAAAACAATCATTGACGAATACTCTAGTCAAGATTTGATGGATCCAAACCGTCCTATCTTGTTGTATGCAGCATTAAAATTAAACGATAGTCATAAATGGGGAATAAAGTTAGAACGTCTCCAATCTCTCTATCAGAATGAACAAAACCAAATCACACTACTATTTTGTGATGAAATCACATACTGGATACAATTACAAATTGTCGAGATGGTCATGGAGAACGATGCAGGAAAAAAAGCATTCGTAAACTTATTGAATCAAAATAAACCTTACACTAGTTTTTATCATTCTTTAGACAGTATTCGAAATCTGTATCTGATGTCTAACTTATTTGCTAGTAATAAATTGAAACATACAGAACAATACATCGAGGTGATTAATTCCCGCCTCGATACCCTCTTAGGAAGCGAAAAGAAGACGCAACAAAATTTGTACTTCATATCTGTCATAGATCAAATTTTAAAAAATGAAAATCGAGATTTGAGTGAGTTTCCAGATGTGAATTGTAAAGATTTACACAACCTATCGGAGAGATATTATTGTGGAAAAAACCAAGATGAAAATGATCTTTTTAATGAAAAGAATCTATTAGAAGGAAACAAATTATTAACAAAATTGTTGATTTATGATAGCGTTACATTGACCTCTTCACAGAAAAAAGAAGTGAAGTCATTATTTCCAACTGTCTTGAAATATGATGGAAAAGATGATTATGTCGTTTTGAATGTGTATAGCAGTATGATCACGGAGCATGAATTAAAAGTGGATACTGAGAAGATCAAAGAGCGTATAAAAGAGAAAGAATGCGGTCTTGGTTATTGTGAGAAAGCAGGAAACTATTCATTCGAAATGAGTGTCTACCTGAATAATATCTTAAATATTTTAGAGGGTGACGAAATTGCTAGGAGGTTTCGATGATTCGATGATGTCAATAAACGTAAATAACGTAAGTTTCAGCTACGGAAATCAAGAAATTTTAAATGACTTTTCTTTAGAAATTCATAAGCCAGGCATTTATTCACTATTCGGTAAAAGTGGTTGCGGTAAAACGACTTTAATTAACATCTTGTCGTTGATACAAGCTCCTACGCAGGGAGAAGTAGTATTGTTCAATCAAAAGTTAGATTTTTCAAATAAAGAAAAGATTGATGAGGCACGTAAACAAATCGCTTATTTCTTTCAGGATTTAAATCTCATAGAAGCATTAACAGTGCGTGAAAATCTCGAAATCATATCGTTAATTAATCATCAATGTATCGATGAAGAAAGATTAAAGCGATACAGTGAAAAAATCGGAATGTCGAAGAAGTTAGACGTACCTGTCAACAATCTTTCAGGAGGAGAACGGCAACGGGCTGCTTTTTTAAAGGTAATGATTTTTGAATACAAATTGATTTTGCTAGATGAACCAACAAATAATTTAGACAAAGAAAACATTGAAATGATCATGGATTTATTAAAGGAAATTAAGTCTGATAAAATCATCTTAATCGTTACGCATTCTAATTATGTAGTTGGTCAATCGGATCAAACATTTAATTTCAATGAATTGAATAGAGGAATTGCAGTATGAAAATGACCGTTTTTCATTACATGAAGAAGAAGTATATGAAACAGCTTAAAAAATTGACTACATTAAACTTTCTGCTCATCATTTTACTATTGTTTTCTGTTTTTACCATCTTTATCTCAACAGAAAATATTCGAAATAACATTTTAAATAATGAGCGGCTTTCGATGGTACTCATCAACGGATACAGTAAAAACGGTGAGTTTTCGTATGATACAGAGAAGATAAAAAAGATGGATAATGTTAAAGATTTGTCGTACGAATATGAGATTCCATTATCGTATTCAAATGGCGACGGTGAACAGGATTTCATGAACTGTCTGACGCTAAATCCAACGACACGAGATGCTATCAACTATCACAAATCGGTCAAAGGAAATGAAATCATACTACCTGATTCATTTAAAGGGAATACGTTGAAGTTCACGGATATGGAGAATAAACCGTTGTCCTTAAAACAATCCTACTATGAGGGCTCAGGTATCTTCTTTTTGAAGGATAAATGTTATCTAGCACCTCAAACTAGTGCGAAATTGGCAGAGGAAATAAGTAAATCAGATAATTACTCTAGTGCTAAATCGTTGTTAGTCAACATTACAAAAACAGAGTATATCTACGATTTCGTACAAGATTTTAATAACATGTTTGATGAAGAAAAAGCATATGTGTACTATCAGGCGGAAGGATTAGAAAAACTTGTGGCAGGTTCTAAAATGTCGATGTACCTGTTGATACTCTTCCAAGTAGTGTTACTTGCTATCGTCTTTATCTTCTATAGAAATAGTTTAAATGCACTAATCAAAACACTAAATAAAGACTTGTTGTCGTTGTATATCAATGGGTTATCGAGTAAAGAAATCTCTCGACAATTTTACTCAACAATCGAATCCATGAATAAAAAAATATATATGTACTCCTATGCTCTAATTGCACTATTTGCAGCAGGAATGTGGAAATACATGGGGATGCAACCCCTCCTGATAATGGTTGCTGGATTAGTTGTACTGTTATCCATTCTGATCGTATTAAACAAACGATTCGTGAAGTTATTGATTACTCGGAAAATGAATAAAGAGTTATCGAACGACAACATCGTCTCGCAATTGAGAAACTAATGTTGTTCCACACGATGTAAGAAAAATGGAGTGTTTAACATTTTATTTTGTAATGGAATTAGGAAGATTTTTTATACCCTTTGGTCAAGTATTGATCAAGGGGTATTTTTGTGCAGTTATCTTTATGTAGAGGATTCATTTCAACCATGCACAACGAATGAGATAGTCTAAATAAAAAACCACCCCATTCAAAATTAGAACAGGGTAAAAATTATTATTTCAGTTGACTGATTGCAAAGTTCGCTTCTTCCGCTGTGAATTTTTCTCCGTAATCCGATGAGAGTTGATCTCGAATCGCTTCAGGTGACATGCTCATCGTCTCTTGGTATTCCTTTGCCTTTTGAAGTGCATTCTGGTTGTAGTCGGCATCAAGTGTATCGATCGCATACTGTGCCTCTTCACTTGTAAACTTCTCACCGCTGTCGGATGTCAGCTGCGCGTAGATGCCTTTCTTCGACATACTCATCGTTTCGGAATAAGACTCAGCTGATTTGAGTGCGTTTGATTTCCAATCATTAAAACTCATGTTTTCCATCGCATAAGCTGCAGCTTCCTTCGAAAACTGCTCTCCATAATCGGACGTCAACTGGTTCGAAACGGCTGCTTTTGACATGTTCATCGTTTCCGCATACGATTCCGCCTTGTCTAGTGCTGACAGATATTCTGTTGGAACATCAGGTGTCGAGTCTTCTACTTCAGTCTCTACTGTAGAAGTATCTTCTACAGTAGCTTCTTCCTCCGAAGCAACCTCGTCCTCTTCTGAATTCGATGGTGCAGTCGTTTCGTTATCCGTGTCGTCTGCCTTTGTAGTAGAAGACGTTTTCGTGGTTGATTCTGTTGATTTTGCTGATGTTTCTTTTTTGGCTGGAGTCGCCTGATCTTCTGAATTGTTTCCTGCTGCTACAAAAATAAGAAGTACGATTAACCAAAACCACCATTTCTTATAGAATTTACGTTTTGGTTTAGTAGATGATTGCATTATTTTATCCCCTTATATCTTTTATACATAAAAAATAGCATACATGACTATAAATTGGAATTTCATTATTTTAAAAAATGGATAATTGAATATGTTTAGTAGGATATGAATTTTACCTAAGTTTTCTCATTCATCAAGAGAACACTAGAGGGAAAGATAGCGTTTAATATGTATAAATCGTTTTTAGAATAAGTAAAAAAATCTTTTAAAATATTGATTTTAGTCAATAAGCAGTCTGAAAACAAAATTATTTTTACAAAAATAGTAATTTATGAGTAAACGTGTTATTATTTTCTATGGCTATTTTTTACTTAAATGAAATTAAAAAACAGAAGGAGAGTAGGACATATGGCATGTGTGAATTGTTCGGATGCTGCAAAACGTGGTCTGAAGTTTTGTCCGAGTTGCGGTGACGCCTTGGAACATCACGTAGAACACGCAAAACCTTTAGAAAAAGAACGCGACGTCAGACCTGTACGCTCTAAAAAAATGAGTAAGTCTGCAAAAACCGTTCTTTTAACAGTTGGATTGTTGGTCGTAGCAGGTGGTGCCTATTATGGACTCGCGACACAATGGTTCACGGTCGAAGCGACGACGAATAAGGTCCGTGATGCGATTCGCTCTGGTGACGCTACATTACTCGCTGAGCATACGGAGTTCAACGGAAAACCGGTTGATCAGAAGATGGCGCAACGCTTTTTAGATGCCTTAAAAGAGACACCGGAACAAAAGAAATCATTCATGGATTATTTATTGATGGCCGGTGTGTCGATTCAAGCAGAAAACGAAAGTGATGTTCCTGGTCAAATCGTAGCGAGTGGTCGCCAGCTCGGGATCTTCAAGGATTATCGTCTGCGCCTCGATAGTGTCAAAACGGAAGTCATCAGTAATTTTAAAGGAACGAAGGTCACACTCGTCAATCCGGTCGGAACGGAAAGTAGTAAAGCGTCGGCGGAGGGCATCATGATGGACGGCGTCTATCCAGGATTGACGGATGCCAAGATCGCGTATGATGGCGAATACGGAAAAGAGTCGAGCGATGTGACAATCAATCCGTTGACGCTTGACGCTGCAGATCGGAAATACGAAATCACTTTAAAAGGAAATGCGGTCGAACTCGACCAGACGTATCCGGATGCCTTTTTGATTGTTGATGGAAAATCGACATCAGAACGAGTATCAGATTTGAAGAACTATGGACCAATCCCGAAGAACGGCATTAAACTCTCGATTGAAAATTCATTCCCCTGGGGTGAGGAAACATCGGGTGAGGTTGTCGTCAAACCAGATACGAAAAAAGCGATGTTCACGTTCGAACCATCAGAAAACGTTTTGAACCAACTGCAAGAAGCCGTCGAGCAGCATGCTTCTGACTGGGTTGATGCGGCAACTTATCAAGATACAAGTTATTTCTCACTCGTTGATGATGCTTCCTATCTTGCGAAACAACAAAAGAACTATGACGATTGGAGCCGAAAGGACTTGGAGTGGGACGGAGAGTTCATGAATGCGTCGATTGATCGTCCCTCAGCTAAGTTCGTCGAATATGGGGATTCGGTAGGTATCGAAGTCATGGCGACAACCTATATTCGGGGTGAAATGTATACGCCTGATAGTGAATCGCCAGGAAAAACAACATCGAAGTCGCTCTTCCGCTACTTGTTCACGTATGAAAGTAGTGAGGATAGCTACGAGGAAAGTTTCAGGATTCAACAGGCAACGAGTATTAAATAAGAACAAGGGAGGCTACACAGATGATGGATTGGCAATCAGTCAGATCACGTTTTCAAGGGATGACAGCAAAAGAATTACAGGAGCAGGCGGAGCAAGCACGACGTGAAAAAGGACGCTTGCTGTACGAAATCGGAGAGCGTCATTACATGAAGCTGCGGAGCGAAGGGCATCGTCAAGAAATCGAGGACATTCTTGCACAAGAAGTACTCGTATTCGGTGCCTTGTCACGGATTGACGAGATGGAAGTCGAAGCTGCACAAAAGCAATGTAAGTCATGCCGGACGCCACTTGAGCCAGGCGCGAAGTTTTGTGGGAAATGCGGCACGTCCGTTCCACGTGAGAACGAACAAACGAAAGTCGCCTGTACGACATGTCATACACCACAACGTAATGATCAGCATTTCTGTACATGCTGCGGATCGGAAATGGGGCAACGCGTATGAAGTATTGTTCGACCTGTGGTCAAGCACATGCTCCACACGCCCAGTATTGCGAAGTAGACGGGACGTCGCTCGATAAGCAAGCCCGTCCGATTCGCTTCGAACAAGCTGCGCATTTTTGTGTCGGGTGTGGTACACAAATGGATGGTCGTGCGTCGTACTGTCCGAATTGTGGAAATTCGCGCCTCATCGCTGCGACGTCAGAAGGCTCACTTGTAGATCGTCTTCCAGGTATGGACGACATTCGTAAGAAGTGGAAGTCGCAGGATTGGAACGTGAATCTCCCGTTGAAAGAGCGTGGACGCGCATTTATATCACGATTCGATTTCTCGTTTGGGAATCCGAGTCTTGCGATCGGTAGTATCGCTGCCATCATTTGTTTTGCTGCAATCGTCGTCTTATTGTTCGTCATGCTCGGTCTCCTCAGTGATAACCCGGCATTAGAAGGAATCAAGACTGTTCAACAAAACATGGGAGATGATTTTAGTACGTTCGGTATGTTCTTTTTCCTTGCTTTCGTTGCCCTTGCTGGTCTAAATCTCACATCAAGTGAAGACTTGAAATCACGCTTCCTTACAGAAGTGGTAGGCAACGATGCAGAACAGTTCTCTGATATTCAAAAAGCGATCGATCAACTTGATTTTCATATTTTCTCAGGACATTTCTTGCTGTCCTTACCGGGTCTGCTTCTATTGATTGGGAGTGCGTGGTTACTGGAACGAGGTGGTGTCATCGGAGTCAAGACGACATCGTGGAATGAGCGAATCGAACGTGCTGTCGTCTTTGCCCTGACATTATCGTTGATTACGCTGGTCGTCGGATTGTTTGCGACAGATTTCGGTATCTTCGATCTACATCTGGTCATAGGAATGCTTCGGATCTTCCTTCTAGCGCTCGCTGGTGTCCTTTTGTTCCAATTCATCGGTCAAACGGATCTGCGTAGTTCTTGGCAAGTCGGGCGGATCGCTGCGACGACGTTAATGAGCGTCTATTTGTTTGGTGTCCTGCTGACGTCATTCGGACAATTGTATTATCTAAACGAGCTCGATGAAATGGACGAAGTCGAATTTGGTGAATCAGCAAGCCTCGTTCTCTTGAGTGGTGCTTCTCCGCTTTACGCGATGTCGCAAGCGGGACAAGTCGATTTCAAGATGACCGTTTTGACGGAAGACTTCCGTTTAGGTGCGGCCTTATATGGCGAAGACCGTTTGAATGATCTGCAACGACCAGTGGAAGAAGCGGGAGAAGCTTCGAATCTGAGTCGGATTCAAGGAATCATCGGGAACCAGATTGAAAACGGAGAAGATCCAACACTCGATCCGAAAGTAACACGTTTTGATGAAACGGTAGATGTCGGGCTCTTAACACGCTTCGCTCAAATCGCGAATGCCTCCACTCCATTTGAAGAAGAGCAATTGCTCAGTTCAAGTGTTGCTCCTTACGGCTTGATTGCGCTTGTACTGATGTTCATCATCCATATCGGAATCGGATTCCGCTGGATTCGGACGTTACCGAATGTTGCGATTTATGCTGGGGTCTTCATGATTGGTGGACTCATTCTAGCGTACTTCACACAAACACGGTTTGAACTGCAATGGGATAACGATGTCCTAGCCGGTGTCGTCGTTTCTACTTTGACATGGTGGAATGCGTTCATGCTTTTCCTCTTCCCATTCCTCGGTGGATTAGTGGGATACGGATTGAACCGCTTCAAAGATACAAAAGGATGATTCCAAATAAAAACGCTTGTCTCCTTTTGCGAAGACAAGCGTTTTATCATAAGGATTGTTTAGTTGTTTGTTCAAATTCAATGTAAGAGTCTTTTTCGATACCAGAAGCACGGAATGTCAGACTCCCGTCTTCATTAAACCTGATTTCTAAAGATGACTCGTGAAAGTAGAGCATCAAGGTGTTGTCGGAATTGAAACGTCCGCTGTACGTATAGTCATCGAGCGGTTGTCCTTCATAATCACGGGCGTCATGAATCGTCAGTGTTGCCTCGCGATTCGGACGTGTCACGACATCGATCGTCGCATCCGTATAATCTTGCTCATATTCGCCTTGATCACTTGTCGAGTACGCATAGCTACCGGCTAAATCATTGAACGCTTTTTCGACTTTACCGAGTGTCCGGTGATAACGAGCCGCCTCGTTCGCGAGTGCTTTGTCACCGAACGTCTGGTTCATGACCCGTTCTGCGTAGCGAAGGGCATCTGTCGTCTGATTCATGAACAAGGCGGCTTCAAGGTCACGAAAAGCTTCCTGTTGTTGCGTCAGTGCGATGAGCCGTTTGTCCGTCGTACCTTCCGTACGCGCCTTCTCACGCCATTGTTGTTCATCGAAAAGATCTCCAGCCATTGTACTTTGAGCACTTTGCTTCAAGTAGAGATCTGCTGAATCGTTACTACAGCCACTTAATACGACGGCTATGAAGAGGAGAGGAAGTACACGTGTCATCATGATGTAGTCTCCTTCTTGAAAGTTCGTTTGATCGAAGTAATGCTATATCGATCGTCTTGGAACGTGATCTCATATTCGACGATGGCACGATGCGAGGGCTGGTTCTCCATCTCGAAATCGTGTCGGTCGTATGTTTCCGTCGTCTCGACATGGAAGTGATTTTTATCGATGACTTTGACGGCATCGAACGTCATGTCTTGTAAGGCAACGTAACTCGTCGGATATTCTTCTGAAAAGGCAAGGCGATCGCCGAAATGTACGCGTTCATCTTCCGTCAAATCATCGTCTCCATAAAATAAGTCCGCATACGATATGTATTCGTCCATTGACGAATCATAATACTGCCAGTCATCGCCACCTTCGTTCTCAATCGAAGGAAGACGCTTGGCATAGGTACTGAGAAAGCGGTACAGGGAATCGGGTGATGCTGATTCAAAAGTGAGGTACTCCTCGAGTTCGTCGTCAGCTAACCTCGTCGCTGAGAAGCCTTGCGGCAAGACTTGATCGACATCTGCTGCGTCATGAGTCAGCTCACTCGTCTGAAACAATGGTTGTGCAGCTTGATATTTCAAATAACCGAAGGCACCTCCACCGATGCAAAGCAACAGAATCAGCAATCCGATGAACCACGCTTTTTTGGAGGAACGGGATTGCGTGTGACTATTTTTTTGACCACAAACTGGACAAAAGATCATCTGATCATTCATCGGAGTCTGGCAATTTGAACAATGTGACATAAAAGCACTCCTTTCTTATCTTCGTCATTATAATGTAAAATAAATATAAAAATAACAATTTTTTGGCTCATCACCATAACACGTGGTTGCTATTTTAACCACCAAGCTCGAGGCGCAATCTCAAAAAGAATCGTTCGAGGTTTCGGTAG
>NZ_JACSNE010000023.1:0-54486 GCF_018619035.1 Exiguobacterium sp. s168
CGCCGAAAGTAGTTGGGGGCTTCCCCCTGTGAGGATAGGACGTTGCCAGGCACTTGACCGATCTGCAGATTGCAGGTCGGTCTTTTTGTGTTTTATAAAAAGCCTTATCAGTTGCATTTCTTTTTTTAGATGATTACTATTAAATCAAACAATAGTCAAAGATGGTCAGAGAGGTGGTGCCAATGCAAAACATCACAGATATCATCGAAGCCTATTTAAAGCAAATTTTACACGACGAAAAGACGATTGAAATCAAACGTCAAGAAATTGCACAGCGTTTTGACTGTGTTCCATCACAAATCAACTACGTCATCAATACTCGTTTTACGGTCGAAAAGGGTTATTTCGTTGAAAGTAAACGGGGTGGCGGTGGATACATTCGGATTCAAAAAATCGTTGTGCTCGATAGTCACGATCTATTAGATGAAGTCAGTTCATGGATCGATGATCATTTGACGGAACAAGCTGCAGAAGATTATTTGATTCGTTTGATGAACGAACAATTACTGACGCGGCGGGAAGCTATTTTGATTCAATCGCTGTTGCAAAAAGAGAGTTTGCCAATGGCGGTCGAAGATCAACACCGGATGCGTGCCCACTTGATGCGGACGCTTCTTCAAACCATGAAGCGACTCTAGTCGTCGGACATTGGAGGAATGCATGATGCGTTGTCAACGATGTGGCGAACGAGAAGCAATCGTCCGTGTCAAACTTCCACAAGAATCGGAAACCGATGAGAAGTTCTTATGCTCGGTTTGTGTGCGGGAGTTAGCACGTGAATATCAAGGGACGGCGTGTCCGTCTTGCGGTATGACCCGTCAACAATTGCTTCATCTTCGTAAAGTCGGTTGCCCGACTTGTTATTCATTTTTTAAAGACGAAGTCGACGGCATGGTTCGTCAGTTCCAACACGGTCATACGCAACACTATGGCTCACGACCTGATGAGGAATCCGTGGAAAAACGATTGAACCAGCAGCTCAGTCGACTGAAAGAACAACTCAATCGCAAAATCTTAGCAGAAGACTATGAAGAAGCAGAAATCATAAAACAACAGATTGAAAGTGTCGAGGAGGATTTGCGTCATGTTTGAAGAGTTGCTCCAACACCCTTTAAGCGAATCGATGAATCAATCTTCTCCCTTTGACGACATCGTCGTTTCGACACGGATCCGATTGGCGCGCAATACGACACGTTATCCGTTCTCAACGATGTTGTCAGAAGCACAAGCCAATGCGCTCATTGACGAGACGGAACGCCAACTAAACGGGATGAAAGGGTTTCGGTTTGGTCGCGTCGATCAGGCGGATGTCCTGACTCGAACCGCTTTAGTAGAAAAGCATCTAATCAGTCCGGCGTTAGCGAGTCATCCACGGACAGGACTCTTCATCAGTGAAGATGAGCAGATCAGTGTCATGGTCAATGAAGAGGATCATTTCCGGATTCAGACGTTATTACCGGGACTTCAACTTGAAGAAGCGTTTCGGATCGCAAAACAAGTCGATCGCTTGATCAGTGAACGATTTAAAATTGCTTTTGATGACACGCTTGGTTATTTAACGACATGTCCGAGTAACGTCGGAACAGGTCTTCGTGCTTCCGTGATGTTGCATTTACCGGGACTGGTCCTGACGAATCAGATTCAAGGCTATATCAAACACTTACGACAGCTTGGATTCGCGATTCGTGGGCGTTACGGCGAGGGAAGCGATGCATCTGGTCGTATGTTTCAACTGTCGAACCAACGGACGCTTGGGGCAAGCGAGGATATGCTAATCACGGACTATCAATTTGCCGTTGAAGCATTAATTGAAGCAGAACAGGCAGCACGAAAAGGATTATTGGAGATGTATCAAGAAGAACTAGAGGACAGACTATATCGTTCCTATGGCATCCTGACATCAGCTCGACTGATTACAGCGCGGGAAGCAACGGAACGACTATCGGATGTCCGCTTAGCAGATAGTCTGGGACTAGAGGTCAATCTTCCTCCAAATCTTTTTCATCAACTGCTCGTATCACTACAAACAGGTTTTCTACAAAAGCATTTCGGGAAACAATTAACATCTAGAGAACGGGACATCGAACGGGCGAAACGAATCCGGACGATGTTAACCGAACAGACAAACAGGGATCACACACAAGGAGGTTTTGCATAATGATGTTTGGACGATTCACAGAACGTGCACAACGTGTATTGGCACTTGCTCAAGAAGAGGCAGTACGGTTGGGGCACCACAATATCGGAACAGAACACATTTTACTCGGACTTGTACGTGAAGGAGACGGAATCGCTGCGAAAGCCTTAACAGCACTCGGTCTCAGTTCAGATAAAATTCAAATGGAAGTCGAAGCATTGATCGGTCGCGGACAAGATGGTGCAACGACGATTCACTATACACCACGTGCGAAAAAGGTCATCGAGTTATCAATGGATGAGGCACGTAAACTTGGTCACTCTTACGTTGGGACAGAACACCTCTTGCTCGGATTGATTCGAGAAGGAGAGGGCGTTGCTGCTCGTGTCTTGAATAACTTAGGCATCAGTCTTTCAAAAGCCCGTCAGCAAGTACTCCAGTTGCTCGGGAACAGCGAAACGACAGCAAACGCGTCGCAAGCAGGTTCAGGTGTCGCAACACCTACACTTGATGGTCTTGCTCGTGATTTGACACAACAAGCGCGCGAAACACGTCTTGACCCAGTTATCGGTCGTGCGAAAGAAATTCAACGCGTCATCGAAGTCTTAAGCCGCCGGACGAAGAATAACCCGGTCTTGATCGGGGAACCAGGGGTCGGTAAAACGGCTGTCGTCGAAGGTCTCGCTCAACAAATCATCAACAACGAAGTGCCGGAGACGTTACGCAATAAACGTGTCATGGTACTCGACATGGGAACACTCGTCGCTGGTACGAAATACCGTGGTGAATTCGAAGATCGTTTGAAAAAGGTCATGGATGAGATTCGTCAAGCGGGGAACATCATTCTCTTCATCGATGAGTTGCATACATTGATTGGAGCGGGTGGAGCAGAAGGTGCGATCGATGCATCGAACATCCTTAAACCATCACTCGCACGAGGCGAACTTCAGTGTATCGGAGCAACGACTCTTGATGAGTACCGGAAATACATCGAAAAAGATGCGGCACTCGAACGTCGTTTCCAACCGATCCAAGTCGCAGAGCCAACGACGGATGAAGCAACACAAATCCTATTTGGTCTTCGCGATCGTTATGAAGCACACCACCGTGTGACGATCACAGACGAAGCAATCCAAGAAGCCGTCACATTGTCGGATCGATACATTTCGGATCGTTTCCTTCCGGATAAAGCGATCGATTTGATCGATGAAGCGGCATCAAAAGTTCGTTTACGCTCGTATACAGCACCACCGAACTTAAAAGAAGTCGAAGCAAAACTCGAAGGTATCCGTAAGGACAAGGATGAAGCTGTCCAAAGCCAAGAGTTTGAAAAAGCAGCAAGTCTTCGTGACACAGAACAAAAATTACGCGATGAACTTGAGCGTTTGAAAGAGGAATGGCAGAATAAACAAGGCAACGAAAAACTTGAAGTCACAAAAGATGACATCGCACAAGTTGTTGCCAACTGGACAGGTGTACCGGTCACGAAGATCGCGGAAGAAGAGACGGATCGTCTCCTTCGCCTCGAAGAAATCCTTCACGATCGTGTCATCGGTCAAAACGAAGCCGTTAAATCGATTTCAAAAGCCATCCGCCGCGCACGTGCTGGACTCAAAGATCCAAAACGTCCGATCGGTTCGTTCATCTTCCTCGGCCCTACTGGGGTTGGTAAAACAGAACTCGCACGCGCTGTTGCCGAAGCGATGTTCGGAGATGAGGATGCGATCATCCGGATCGACATGTCAGAGTACATGGAGAAACATGCAACGAGCCGTCTCGTCGGTTCACCTCCAGGATATGTCGGTTACGAAGAAGGCGGTCAATTAACGGAAAAAGTTCGCCGGAAACCGTACTCGGTCATCTTACTTGATGAAATCGAGAAGGCGCACCCAGAAGTCTTCAACATTCTCTTGCAAGTACTTGATGATGGACGCTTAACAGACTCGAAAGGTCGGACGGTTGATTTTCGTAACACGATCATCGTCATGACATCGAACGTCGGTGCAAGTGCCCTTAAACGGAATAAATATGTTGGATTCGCTGTTTCTGAAGATACGGATCGCGAATACAAAGACATGAAAGATAAAGTCATGGAAGAACTCAAACGGGCCTTCCGTCCAGAGTTCTTGAACCGGATTGATGAAACGATCGTCTTCCACTCACTTGAGAAACAACACATCGAAGAGATCGTGAAGTTGATGGCGAAAACCCTTGAAAAACGTTTGGCTGAACAGGAAATTCATTTCGAATTGACACCAGCTGCCCTCTCGAAGATCGCTGATATCGGGTACGATCCAGAGTACGGCGCACGTCCAATCCGTCGTGCCCTTCAACGGGAAGCGGAAGACCGGTTGTCAGAAGCATTGCTCGCAGGCGATATCCAAAAAGGAGAACGTGTTGCGCTTGATGTCGAAGAGAACGAATTCATCGTTCGCCGGAATCACGTGAGTTCTGCCGCAACGGAATAAGCACTGAGCACAGGGCCAGCTTTCGCACTTTCTGAGCGAAGCTGGTCCTTTTTTTGAAACAGAAAGGATGAATCGATTGGCTAAGTTAAAAACAAAATTCGTTTGTCAAAGCTGTGGGACCGAATCACCGAAATGGATGGGACGTTGTTCCGGGTGCGGGGAATGGAACACGATGGTCGAAGAAGTCGTCGAAGAGAAAAAAGGACGGCGCGGTGCCGCTTTCGTTCATACGACGACAAAACAATTGAAGCCAGAGCGTCTCGCGAACATCGTCTCGCAAGAAGAGAGTCGCGTCTTTACCGGAAGTGGTGAATTCGACCGTGTCCTCGGAGGAGGTATCGTTCCAGGTTCGATGGTGCTTGTTGGAGGAGACCCAGGGATCGGGAAGTCGACAATCTTGCTGCAGACGAGTGCACGCCTTGCTCAACGTGGCGAAAAAGTGCTCTACATCTCAGGGGAAGAATCACTCAAACAAACTAAATTGCGCGCGGAACGGCTTGGCTTACCGACACAAGATTTGTTCGTCCTCAGTGAGACGGATATGAACATGATTGAACGTGTCGTCGATGAAGAACAGCCACGTTTTTTAATCATCGACTCGATTCAAACCGTCTACATCGATGAAATCCAGTCCGCACCCGGCAGCGTGACACAGGTACGTGAATGTACGGCGATGCTGATGAAAATTGCGAAGAGTCGCGGTATTGCGATTTTCATCGTCGGTCACGTCACGAAACAGGGTTCGATTGCTGGACCACGTTTACTGGAGCACATGGTGGATGCCGTCTTGTATTTCGAAGGCGAACGTCACCATACGTTCCGGATTCTGCGTGCCGTCAAAAACCGATTTGGTTCAACGAATGAAATCGGAATTTTTGAGATGCGGGAGTCCGGTCTTGAAGAGGTCTTGAATCCGTCAGAAATTTTCCTCGAGGAACGGACATCCGGTGTATCTGGTTCGACGATCGTCGCTTCCATGGAGGGGACACGGACGGTCCTCGTTGAACTGCAAGCGTTGATTTCACCGACGTCATTCGGGAATCCAAGACGGATGGCGACCGGAATCGATCAAAATAAGGTTGCCTTATTGATGGCTGTTCTTGAGAAACGGTCGGGTCTTCTCTTACAAACACAAGATGCCTACCTCAAGGCAGCCGGTGGTGTGAAGCTTGATGAACCTGCGATTGACTTGGCGGTTTGTGTTGCGATTGCTTCTAGTTTCCGTGACAAGCCGACGCGTCCGACGGATGTCGTGATTGGTGAAGTCGGATTGACAGGTGAGGTTCGCCGTGTATCGCGGATCGAACAACGTGTAGCAGAAGCAGCTAAACTTGGTTTCACGCGGGCGATCATTCCGAAAAACAACTTGGGTGGTTGGACGTATCCGGACGGGATTACGGTCGTTGGTGTCGAGAGTGTGGACGAAGCATTACGTGAAACAATTCCGTTTTAAACTGGAATGACGCAAAAAATGGGGGAACTGTAATGGATATGTAAACAGTTTCCCCTCCTTCCGGCGTAGGTAGTTCAAATCAGTACATGTTACAATGAACTTAAAATAAGCAAAGGAGGTGAGAAGATTGAAAATCGTCATTCGGGTATTTTTTGCATTACTCGGACTTGCCCTCGGGATTTTGTTGCTGCCTCAGTTCTTCCAATTAATTGAAACGGCAACGAATACGACATTCCCCGCCTGGTTGATGAGCGAATACGTAACTGGAACGATTGGTGCACTCATATTCTTATTAATTGGATTATTCATTACGGATTCGGTAATTCGACTTCTCCGATTTTTAGAAGAACGACTCGTCAAAGCCCCAGTGGCAGATCTCTTTTTTGGAACATTTGGTTTGTTGATCGGGTTGGTACTGGCTTTCCTTGTTAGTACATTGATTGATTTAGTAGGTATTCCTGTCCTCAGTAACGTCTTAACAATTTTCGTGACCGCGTTATTCGGATATCTCGGCTTTACGGTCGGGTATCGTAAACGTCATGAATTGACGAAAATCTTCTTACGCAGCAACCAAAGTGAGAAAAAAGCAACACCTGAAGTCGTCGTTCCAGTTAAATCAAACAGCAAGGTACTTGATACGAGCGTCATCATCGACGGACGAATTACGGATATCACGAAAACCGGCTTCGTCGAAGGAAAACTGATCGTCCCGCAATTCGTTATCGGTGAGTTGCAGTACATCGCGGATTCTTCGGATACGTTGAAACGAAACCGTGGACGTCGTGGACTTGATGTCTTAAAAGAGTTACAAGACATCCCTGGAGTCGAGGTCGAAATTTATGACGGCGATTTCGAGGATGTACCGGAAGTCGATATTAAGCTAATTAAACTCGCGGAACTCGTCAAAGGCATCGTCGTCACGAACGACTATAACTTGAACAAAGTCTGTGAAGTCCGACATGTTCCTGTTCTCAACATCAATGATCTGGCGAATGCCGTCAAACAAGTCGTCATTCCAGGAGAAGAGATGACCGTCCTTGTCATCAAGGAAGGGAAAGAACAAAAACAGGGCATCGCTTATCTCGAAGATGGGACGATGGTCGTCGTCGAAGGAGGCAAACACCTCATTTCGAAAACGATTGGTGTCGTCGTCACGAGTGTCTTGCAGACGTCAGCTGGACGAATGATTTTTGCGAAACCACAAGAAAAATGAGACACTATGCCTAGAGAGACATCGAGAGGCATTCGGATAGACCCCGCAACGGATTCGATTTCATGATCGAGTCCGTTTTCGGTGTGATGGAATGGATCACGATGATCAGTGAGAGAGAAAAGAGGGAATGGGATGTCTACAACCACCTATCGCGTCGTCATCCCCGCTGCTGGTGCCGGTAAGCGGATGGGCGCAGATCGTAATAAATTGATGCTTGAACTGAGAGACCGTCCAATCATCGCTTGGACACTGGATGTCTTCGAGGCAGATCCAGCTTGTACGGAAATCGTCCTCGCGATCAATCCACTAGAACAGGAATGGTTTACAAGTATTATCGCGTCTTATAAGACATCGATTAAACTTGTCACGGGTGGTGCCGAACGTCAGGAAAGTGTGCTCCGTGGTCTTGAGGCGTTAGAAGGCGAAGGAATTGTTCTGATCCATGATGGTGCCCGACCGTTCATTTCACAAGCAGCGATTCATGCGGTCGTCCAGGCGGCAGCTTTGGATCAAGCAGCGATTCTTGCCGTGCCGATCAAAGACACCGTCAAACGGATTGAAGCGAACCACATCAGCGAGACCGTTCCGCGGGAGCACCTGATGGCAGCCCAGACACCACAAGCGTTTGATCTTGCGACGATTCGTACGGTTCATGAAAAAGCGGCAACGAAATACCTAGGAACCGACGATGCAAGTTTGATAGAATGGGACGGAGGAAAAGTAACGATCGTCCACGGTCACTACGAAAATATCAAGATGACGACACCGGACGATCTTTGGTTCGGTGAAGCGATTCTAATGAAACGAGGGAAATGACGATGATTCGAATTGGACAAGGCTTTGATGTACATGCCTTTGCAGAGGATCGGAAATTGATTTTAGGCGGCATCGAGATTCCGCATACGAAAGGATTGCTCGGTCATTCGGATGCAGACGTTTTATTACATACGATTGCCGACGCAGCACTTGGTGCGATCGCAGCAGGGGATATCGGAAAACATTTTCCAGATACGGATCCGGAATTCAAGGATGCCGATTCAGCAAAATTGCTACAACATGTTTACGCGC
This sequence comes from Exiguobacterium sp. s168, assembly GCF_018619035.1. Classification (NCBI taxonomy): domain Bacteria; kingdom Bacillati; phylum Bacillota; class Bacilli; order Caryophanales; genus Exiguobacterium; species Exiguobacterium sp. s168. The sequence continues at coordinate 8,340 of NZ_JACSNE010000023.1, forward strand.
TTGTTAAACAACAAGGGTATGAGCTTGGCAACCTAGATGCGACAGTCATCGCACAGGCACCAAAGCTGCGTCCTTACATCGACACGATGCGTGCGCGGATCGCGGAATTACTCGAAGCGGACATTGAACAGATCAATGTCAAGGCAACGACGACGGAATGGTTAGGTTTTACGGGACGTGAAGAGGGAATCGCTTGTCAAGCAGTGATTCTACTGAAACGAATCGAAGAATAAGGTATACTAGATAAGCGAATTTTAGTCGAAGGAGTGATTGGCAATGGCAGAAGTACGAGTACGTTATGCCCCAAGTCCAACAGGACACTTGCATATCGGGAATGCCCGGACTGCATTATTTAACTATCTGTTTGCACGCCATTTAGGCGGTAAGATGGTATTACGAATCGAGGATACGGACCAAAAGCGGAACATCGCAGGTGGTGTCGAGAGTCAAATGAAGAACCTCGAGTGGCTCGGTGTCGATTGGGACGAAGGTCCAGGTCGCGGTGGCGAGTACGGTCCTTATTCACAAATGGAACGTCTCGATATCTATCAAAAGTACACGGATGAGTTACTTGAAAAAGGACTTGCTTACCGTTGCTACATGACATCGGAAGAACTCGAAGCAGAACGTGAAGCACAAATCGCACGCGGAGAAGCACCACGTTATTCAGGAGCGCACCGTAACCTGACAGCAGAACAAGAAGAAGCGTTCCGCGCAGAAGGTCGCACGCCGTCAATTCGGATTCGTGTACCGGAGGATGTCACGTATACATGGAATGATATCGTTAAAGACGATGTCTCATTCGAATCAAAAGACTTCGGTGACTGGGTCATCGTCAAAAAAGATGGCATTCCGACATACAACTTTGCCGTCGTCATCGACGATCATTTAATGGCGATCAGCCATGTTCTTCGTGGCGATGATCATATTTCGAACACACCGAAACAGATGATGATCTATGATGCGTTCGGTTGGGAATACCCAACGTTCGGTCACATGACATTGATCGTCAACGAATCACACAAGAAACTCTCGAAGCGTGATCACTCGATCATTCAGTACATCGAGCAGTATAAAGAGCTCGGTTATCTCCCGGAAGCATTGCTCAACTTCATCACGCTTCTCGGATGGTCACCGGTCGGCGAACAAGAAATCTTCACGAAAGAAGAGTTCATCGAAATCTTTGACGCGGATCGTCTCTCGAAGAGTCCAGCTGTCTTTGACCAAAACAAATTGGCTTGGATCAACAGTCAGTATATGAAACATCAATCGTTCGAAGAAGTATTCGAAGCCAGTCTTCCGTTCTTACAAGAAGCAGGTCGCGTCGAAGCGTCGCCTTCAGAAGAAGAGCTCGCTTGGGCACGTGATCTTGTCGCGTTATACCGCGAACAGATGACGCATGGCGCGGAAATCGTCAAGCTTTCAGAGATGTTCTTTGAGGACGAAGTGGTGTATGATGAAGAGGCAAACACTGTCTTGAGTGGCGAGACGGTTCCAACTGTACTTACAGAATTCGCGAACCAGTTACGCGCTCTCGAAGAGTGGACACCAGAAGCAATCAAAGCATCGATCAAAGCGACGCAAAAAGCGACTGGTCAAAAAGGTAAAAACTTGTTCATGCCAATTCGTGTCGCGACGACAGGACAGACACATGGTCCAGAACTCCCGAACACGATTCAATTACTAGGAAAAGACCGTGTGCTTGCACGGCTTGAAGCAGAATAACGAAAGCGTAGACGAGGAAAGTAACGATGCGTCTTCTTCTCCAGAGACAAGCTCGAATGGTGCGAGGGCTTGAAGAAGCGAATCATGAAATGCCCCTCTGAGTGCTGCCCGAAATCCCTGAGAGTAGGCGCAGACGTATCTCCGGCGTTAACGGACGTCGAGAGGGACGAGTCAATCGTCCAAACAGAGTGGGACCGCGCTTCGTTAGCGTCTCTGTGCAGCAATGCATAGAGGCGCTTTTTCTTATGGAGAGGAGAACGTATATGACACGGATACGAGAAGATATCCGCAATGTGTTTGAGCAAGATCCAGCTGCCCGCAGCACGTTAGAAGTCATTTTGACATACCCGGGCTTACATGCGATTTGGATGCATCGCCTGGCCCATCGACTCTGGAACGCAAAGTTTCGCTTACTCGGTCGATTCATTTCGCAGTTCAGTCGCTTTTTGACAGGCATCGAGATTCACCCAGGAGCGACGATTGGACGCCGATTCTTTATTGACCACGGGATGGGTGTCGTCATTGGTGAGACGACGATCATTGGTGATGACGTCACGTTATTTCAAGGCGTGACGCTCGGCGGAACGGGGAAAGAAACAGGAAAGCGTCATCCGACGATTGAAGACGGCGTACTTGTCTCTGCCGGTGCCCGTGTCCTTGGTGATATCACGATCGGGGCATACTCAAAAATCGGTGCCAGTTCCGTCGTCTTAAAACACGTTCCGCCAAATGCGACCGTCGTCGGCATTCCGGGACGTGTCGTCATTCAAGATGGCATGAAGGTCGAAGCACCGCTTGATCATCGTTTCCCGGATCCGGTCAGCGAATGCCAAGAGCGAATTGAAATGGAACTAGAAGTATTAAAACAAGAAATTGAACGGATTAAAGGAGGGCGACGTCATGATTCAACTGTACAACAGCATGACCGGAAAAAAGGAACCATTTAAACCATTAGAAGAAGGAAAGGTCAAGATGTATGTCTGTGGCCCGACTGTTTACAACTACATTCATATCGGGAACGCACGTCCAGCCATCGTCTTCGATACGGTTCGTCGCTACTTCACATACCGCGGATACGAAGTCAAATATGTCTCGAACTTCACGGACGTCGATGATAAGATCATCCGGACAGCGAACGAACTCGGAGAAGACTATCATGCGTTGACGAAACGTTTCATCGAGGCGTACCACGCGGATACGGGTGCCTTGAATGTCCAAAAAGCGGACATCCATCCACTCGTCACGGAAACGATGGACGATATCATCGCCTTCATCGAAGTCCTCGTCGAAAAAGGCAATGCCTACGCATCAAGCGGAGATGTCTACTTCCGGACGCGTAGTTTCAAGGATTATGGTCAATTGAGCCAACAGTCGATCGATGAATTGCGCGCAGGCGCACGAATCGAAGTGGGAGAGAAAAAAGAAGATCCGCTTGATTTCGTGCTCTGGAAAGCAGCAAAACCAGGGGAGCCGGCATGGACGAGTCCATGGGGCGAAGGACGACCAGGCTGGCACATCGAGTGCTCGGCGATGGCGAAGAAATACCTCGGGGAGACGATTGATATCCATGCTGGTGGACAAGACTTGAAGTTCCCGCACCATGAGAATGAGATCGCCCAGTCAGAAGCATGCAACTCGCAGAAGTTCGCGAACTACTGGATGCATAACGGGTTCTTGAACATCGAAAACGAGAAGATGTCGAAGTCACTCGGTAACTTCCTGACGGTCCATGAAGCGATCCAAGCAGTCGACCCGATGGTGTTACGTTTCTTCATGTTATCGGTTCAGTATCGTCACCCGATCAACTACAGTCGTGAACTGATCGATCAAGCAGCGAATGGTCTCGCGCGGATTCGGGAGTCGGTCGCAAACATCGAACACCGCCTTGAAATGACGGCCGATCTCGGAACAGGTGACGAGAAGTGGTTGAATCGTCTAGCGGCGATCAAGGAACACTTCATCACATCGATGGATGATGATTTCAATACAGCGAACGCTGTGACGGATTTATTTGATCTCTCGAAAGAAGCCAACTTATACCTCGGAGAAGCACATGTGTCAAAACAGGTGCTCGAACAGTTCCTCGCACTCTTCTCGGAATTATCAGATGTCCTCGGTGTCACGTTGACAGTCGACAAAGGCTTACTCGATGAAGAAGTCGAACAGTTGATCAAAGAGCGGAACACAGCCCGTCAAAATCGTGACTTCGCACGAGCGGACGCAATCCGTGATCAGCTACGTGATCAAGGGATCCTGCTCGAAGACACAGCGCAAGGGATGCGGTGGAAGCGCGGATGAAGAACTACAAACAACTGAATGCACTCGCGTTAGCGTACATGGGCGACGTCGTCTATGAGATTCGTGTGCGGGAGCGATTGCTCGAACAAGGTTACGTGAAGCCGGGCGAGTTGCACAAAGCAGCTGTCCGGTATGTTCGGGCACAAGCACAAGCGACGGTCGTGACGCACTGGTTGAACACGGATGTGTTGACAGAAGAAGAAGCAGCGGTCGTCCGGCGCGGAAAGAACGCGAAATCCGGTTCTGTCCCGAAGAGCACGGACGTCCACACGTATCGCTACGCGACAGCATTTGAAGCATTGCTCGGTTATATTTATCTTTCAGAAGGAGGGGATCGCCTTGAAGAACTCATCGGACAAGCGTTCGAACTACTCGAAGCCGAAAAAACAGACGAATCCTAAGGCTACCGGTGCGAAGCCGAAAACGAAGGCGCAGCGTCCAGCGCAAGAGAAGCGAAAGACTGCTTCTGTTAAGGAACAACCGGTCGTAATCGAACCGCTCGAAGAAGGACAAGATTTCTTGTCAGGTCGTAATCCGGTCCTAGAGGCATTACGGAGCGGACGAGAAATGAACAAGCTGTTCTTGCAGGAAGGACAACAAAAAGGACCGCTTGCCGTCATCCATGCGATGGCGCAGGAAGCGGGCATTCAAATCCAGCTCGTCCCGCGTTCACGGTTAACCGGTTTAGCTGGAACGGAAAATCACCAAGGTGTCGTCGCCGCGGTTGCAGCGTATGAGTACGCTGAGATGGAAGATATCTTCGAGCTTGCCCGTCAAAAGGATGAAACACCACTCTTGATCATGCTTGATGAACTCGAGGATCCCCATAATCTCGGATCGATCTTGCGGACGGCAGACGCTGTTGGAGCTCACGGGATCATCATTCCGAAGCGTCGCTCAGTCGGATTGACGCAAGTCGTCGCGAAGGCATCAACAGGCGCAATCGAACATATCCCGGTCGTTCGCGTGACGAACCTCGCTCGGACGATGGAGGATCTAAAGAAACAAGGCATCTGGTTCGTCGGAACGGATGCACGTGAAAGTGACGACTACCGGACACTCGATGGTACGATGCCGCTCGGAATCGTCATTGGAAGTGAAGGAAAAGGAATGAGCCGGCTCGTCCGTGAGAAATGTGACTTCCTCGTCCACCTCCCGATGGCAGGACATGTCACGTCGCTCAACGCATCGGTTGCGGCTTCGCTATTATTATATGAAGTCTATCGGACTAGAAAGCCGTATGCGCGATGAAATATGATCGCCTCATCGTAGATGGCTACAATATCATTGGCGCATGGCCAGAATTTCGGACGTTGCGGGAGCAAGACTTTGAATTAGCACGGGAACGGTTGATTCATGCGATGGCGGAGTACCAAGCCGTCACAGGGATCAGCGTTACGATCGTCTTTGATGCCTATCTGCAACCAGGACGTGAGTCTCGGATGCTAAAAAGCGGAATCGATATCGTCTATACACGAGAAAACGAGACGGCGGACGAATGGATCGAGAAAACAGCGGCTGACTGGCTGCAGGATATCCGGGTCAAGCTGACGGTAGCGACGAACGACTACACGGAGCAATGGGTCATCTTCACGCTTGGAGCACTCCGTATATCGGCGCAGGAACTCCGGCGTGAGTGGAAAGCAGCAGTTGCCGTCATCAAGCAACAGACGACGTCTGCGAAGACGACGGCTCAACCGCGTTCGAAGATTGATTTACCGGAAGACGTCATCGCGCGCCTCGAAGCGATTCGTCGCCGAAAGAATTCAGATACATGATATGAACCATTCGCATGAGCAATCCACCGTTCTCCTTCATTCGAAAGAACGGTGGATTTTTTTGTAGAAAAGATACATTTTGGATACAACAAAAGAGGTCATGCCAATTTTCATTGTCGTGCCACAGGTAATTATTGTATAATTAAAAACAATTGAACTATTCGTCAATGATGCTTGGAGGGATACAGGATGAGTTTGGTTTCGTTCGACCAGTTTGAGTGCATGACCGATGAAGCGCTTGTAGAACAAGCGAAAGAGTTCGATAACAGCGATGCGCTCGAATTTTTGATCGAGCGGTATCGAAATTTCGTACGTGCCAAAGCCCGTTCTTACTTTTTGATCGGGGCAGACCGAGAAGACATCATCCAAGAAGGAATGATTGGTCTCTATAAGGCGGTACGGGATTACCGAACGGATAAGCTCGCCTCGTTTAAAGGATTTGCCGAATTATGCATCACGCGACAGATGATCACTGCGATCAAGACGGCGACACGTCAGAAACATATCCCGTTGAACTCGTACATCTCGCTCGATAAACCGATCTATGACGATGAATCGGAGCGGACGTTACTTGATATCATCACGTCGACAGCACCTTCTGATCCACAAATCTTGATCATCAACCGGGAAGAATACGCAGACATCGAATCGAAGATGGATGAGATTCTGAGCGACCTCGAACGGAAGGTCCTCGCGCTCTATCTCGACGGACGGACGTATCAGGAAATCTCTGACGACCTCGATCGTCATGTGAAATCGATCGACAATGCCTTGCAACGCGTCAAGCGCAAACTTGAGCGATATCTCGAAGCACGAAAGATGACGGTCTAACAGAGAGGTAGATTGACCGTAATCCCTTCCTATGCTACTGTATAACTAGCGCCTTACTAGCGAGACGCCGCTCATAGGCGTTTTTTTTTACGCTCTTTTTCGGAAGGAAAGTACCTTAACAGAAGAGAAGAGTGGCAAAGAAGGAGGACTTTGAGATGGCGAAGAAAGTAGGCCTTGCTTGTGATAATTGCGGTGCCCGCGACTATACGACGATGAAAAAAGAGGACGTCACTGTCCGCTTGGAATTGAAGAAATTCTGCCGTCGTTGTAACGCGCATACGATTCATAAAGAAGCGAAATAAGGCTTCATCTGTCCCGATTTATTACATCCTGGAGGGAAAGTACGATGAAATTTTTGCGTGACGTATGGAATGAATTGAAAAAGACGAGCTGGCCAAAACGGAAAGAGCTGACGAAATACACATTGACGGTCATCGGTATGGTGATCTTCATGGGTGTCTTCATCTTCGGCGTCGATTCAGGGCTTAGCGCATTGATGAGCTGGTTGATTAAGTAAAAAGAAGAGGTGGCCTACCATGGAGAAACAATGGTTTGTCGTCCAAACGTATTCCGGATTCGAAAACAACGTCAAGGCGAACCTTGAACGTCGGATTGAATCCATGAACATGGACGAAAAAATCTTCCGTGTACTCGTTCCGATTGAAACAGTACAAGAAGAAGTAACGAACAAAAAGGGAGAAACGAAAATCAAGGAACGTGAAGTCAAGATCTTCCCGGGGTATGTCCTCGTCGAGATGGTCATGACGGATGATTCTTGGTACGTCGTCCGGAATACTCCGAACGTCACGGGCTTCCTCGGATCAGTCGGCGGTGGTTCAAAACCGACACCACTCCTTCCAGAAGAAGCAGAAAACATTCTTGGATCAATGGGTCTCGTTGATCTGAAGAGCCGTTACGACTTCTCACTCGGACAAATCGTCCGAATCAAAGAAGGAGCTTTCGAAAATCTCGAAGGTACGATCGAGGAGCTTGATACAGATGCTGAGAAGATGAAAGTCTCTGTTGATATGTTCGGTCGCGAAACGAAGGTTGAGCTTGATTTCGCACAGGTCGATAAAATCGATTAAGTTTCCTATTGCGAATGTTTTGTTTTAATGATACAATTTTTCGTGTTTGATGTTGTGCTTATTTCGATAAATAACTCGTCGAATAGAATGAGTGGGAGGACGCGCAACGTCCAATTAAACCACATTAAAGAATTAAGGAGGTGTGTCTCGTGGCGAAGAAGGTTATGAAACTCGTAAAACTTCAAATTCCTGCGGGCAAAGCAAACCCAGCTCCACCAGTTGGACCGGCACTCGGTCAAGCAGGTGTGAACATCATGGGCTTCTGTAAAGAGTTCAACGCTCGTACACAAGACCAAGCCGGCTTGATTATCCCTGTAGTCATCACGGTTTTTGAAGATCGTTCATTCACATTCATCACTAAAACTCCTCCAGCAGCAGTTCTCTTGAAGAAAGCAGCTGGAATTGAGAGTGGTTCAGGTGAACCGAACCGTAAGAAAGTAGCGACAGTCAAACGTGACAAAGTTCGTGAAATCGCTGAAACAAAAATGCCAGACCTTAACGCATCATCTGTTGAAACAGCAATGTTGATGGTTGAAGGTACTGCACGTTCTATGGGTATCGTAATCGAAGACTAATGTCTTTTTGATTACCATGAACAACGATGAGGGTCGCAGGCGGATAGTTTCTTGAAGCCTGCTACCCTTTCATTATGTGGGAGGATTTTCCGCACAACCACAAAGGAGGAACCTAAAATGGGTAAGAAGTACAAAGAAGCTGCTAAGCTTATCGATCGTACGGTTTCATACGAACTCGCAGAAGCTGTAGATTTGACTAAAAAATCTGCAACTGCGAAATTCGATGAGACTATCGAATTGGCTGTTCGTCTCGGAGTAGATCCGAAGAAAGCAGACCAACAAATCCGTGGAGCAGTCGTATTGCCACACGGTACTGGTAAAACACAAAAAGTCCTCGTCTTCGCGAAAGGTGAGAAACTTAAAGAAGCGGAAGCTGCTGGAGCAGATTACGCTGGTGATGCTGAGTACATCAACAAAATCCAACAAGGATGGTTCGACTTCGATGTTATCGTTGCGACACCAGACATGATGGGTGAAGTTGGTAAACTTGGTCGCGTTCTTGGACCAAAAGGCCTCATGCCAAACCCGAAAACAGGTACAGTTACATTTGACGTCACAAAAGCAATCAACGATATCAAAGCTGGTAAAGTTGAGTACCGTGTCGACAAATCAGGTAACATCCACGTTCCTGTCGGTAAAAAATCATTCGATAACGAGAAACTCGTTGAGAACATCAACACAGTTATCGAAACTCTCGTAAAAGTTAAGCCTGCTACTGCTAAAGGTGTATACCTTAAGAACATCGCGATCGCTTCTACAATGGGTCCTGGTGTAAAAGTATCTTCAGCTGACTTCGCGAAATAATTTCGTCTAAAACGAACTTGACAACGTTCTAAGAACGCTGTTACAGTATAAAACGTTGATATATTTCGACATACCGTAGACAGAAGGTGCTCACATGGGCATAAATCCTTCCGAGGTGTTCTTGCTCAGAGAGCCTGTTTGTTCAGGTATCCTTTTTGACGATTACGCCTCCTCTGCTCTGCAGACGGAGGCTTTTTATTTGAAATCGAGCAGCCCCTCGCACCGGTACATTTCATCTACCAGGAGGTGCAACAGAAATGGCAAACGAAAAAGTTATCGCTGTCAAAGCGGATCTCGTATCTGAGATCGCTGAGAAACTCCAAGCGAGCGCAGGAACAGTTGTCGTCGACTACCGTGGTCTCACAGTAGAAGAAGTCACTGAACTTCGTAAACAACTCCGCGAAGCGGGCGTTGAATTCAAAGTTTACAAAAACGGTCTCCTCCGCCGCGCGGCAGTTCAAAGCAACCTCGAAGGTCTTGATGAAGTCTTCACAGGTCCTAGTGCGATCGCCTTCAGCAATGAAGACGTTATCGCGCCAGCTAAGATCTTGAACGACTTCGCTAAAACGCACAAGGCTCTCGAACTTAAAGGTGGTATCATCGAAGGCAAAGTCACTTCAGTAGAAGATGTCAAAGCCCTTGCGGAACTTCCATCACGCGAAGGTCTCCTTTCGATGCTCCTCAGCGTGCTTCAAGCGCCAATCCGTGGACTCGCGGTGGCAACGAACGCAATCGCAGAGCAAAAAGAAGAACAATCTGCTTAATTTCTGCTTAGCGGGATAGGCAACCAACACAATTTTCACACCCCAACGTGGGCTAAATCAAAGGAGGAAAACCATAATGGCTTTCAACAAAGAGCAATTTATCGAAGACCTCAAGGGCATGACTGTTCTTGAACTTAACGAACTCGTAAAAACAATCGAAGAAGAATTCGGCGTATCAGCAGCAGCTCCAGTAGCAGTTGCAGGTGCTGGCGCAGGCGCAGCAGCTGAAGAGCAAACTGAATTCGACGTTATCCTCACTAACGCTGGATCTGGTAAAATCAACGTCATCAAAGCAGTTCGCGAATTGACAGGCCTCGGTCTTAAAGAAGCGAAAGCTCTCGTAGACGGAACTCCAGCACCAGTTAAAGAAGGCGTTTCGAAAGAAGACGCTGAAGCAATGAAAGCTAAGCTTGAAGAAGCTGGCGCTACTGTAGAAGTTAAGTAATTTTCTTCTTCCGTAGAAACAAGAGAAGCTCGCATTGCGAGCTTCTTTTGTTTTCATCTTTTACATGAGAGGGGAAGGAAGCATGGCGGATCATTATTATACGAATGACCCTTCATCGAAACGAGATCCGAAGACGTGGGAATACGTCTTGCGTGGTCAGACGCTCCGCTTTACATCGGATCACGGTGTCTTTTCAAAGAACGGAATCGATTTTGGTTCCCGTCTATTGATTGAGACATTCACGGAACCGGCTGTAGCGGGAGACATTTTAGATGTCGGCTGCGGATACGGACCGATGGGCATTGCGCTCTCGAAGTCGACAGGACGTCCAGCACACTTGATCGATGTCAATGAACGGGCGCTCGAACTGGCGGCAGACAATGCGCGCGCGAACGGTGTTTCCGTGACGACCGGTGTGAGTGACGGGTATGATGGGGTAGGCGAATCGACATTCGCAGCGATCGTGACGAATCCACCGATTCGGGCAGGAAAAACGGTCGTTCATCGTATCCTCCGAGAAGCGTATGATCACCTCGTCGTGGGCGGCGAGCTTTGGGTCGTCATTCAAAAGAAACAAGGTGGACCATCTGCGAAGAAGTTGATGGAAGACGTATTCGGTATGTGTGAGACAGTTACCCGCGATAAAGGGTACTCGATATTTAAATCAATTCGGTCTTGACAAATCGAAGGATTTGTCGTTGACCGCATGTTGTGTCTATGATAGTATTATAAAATGCCATTGGAGTGATTTTTGGATAAGATGTTTGAAAGCAGCTGGCGTTCTCGACTACAGATGATTGAGTAGACAAGACGTCGCTTTTTTGCGCTTATCAATCAAAAAATGGCTTCAATGTTCGATATTACACCCGTCCTTCTCTATAAGAAGAAGTGGGTCTGAGAGGTGAATCAGTTGACTGGTCAACTTGTTCAGTACGGTCGTCACCGTCAGAGAAGAAGCTATGCACGTATCAGCGAAGTATTGGAACTTCCAAACTTAATCGAGATTCAAACGAATTCGTATGAGTGGTTCCTGCGGGAAGGTCTTCGTGAGATGTTTCATGACATTTCGCCGATTTCCGATTTCACAGGGAATCTCGTATTAGAATTCATCGACTACTCGCTCGGAGAGCCGAAGTATTCGATCGATGAATCGAAAGAGCGCGACGTGACCTATTCGGCACCACTACGCGTTAAAGTCCGTCTTCAAAATAAAGAGACGGGTGAATTGAAAGAACAAGAAGTCTTCATGGGTGACTTCCCGCTTATGACGGAGTCGGGAACATTCATCATCAATGGAGCGGAGCGCGTAATCGTTTCGCAGCTTGTTCGTTCGCCAAGTGTTTATTACAACAATAAGTTAGATAAGAACGGTAAGCGTGGATTTTCCGCGACAGTCATCCCAAACCGTGGTGCATGGCTCGAGCTCGAGACAGACGCGAAAGACATCGTTTATGTTCGCATTGATCGCACGCGTAAGATTCCAGTAACGGTTCTTTTACGTGCTCTTGGTTTCGGTACGGATCAGGAAATCATCGATCTTCTCGGTGATGATGAGTACCTCCGGAATTCACTTGAAAAAGATAATACGGAATCAACGGAAAAAGCCCTCATCGAGATTTATGAGCGTCTACGTCCGGGAGAGCCGCCGACAGTCGAAAACGCAAAAGCGTTACTCGTGTCGCGCTTCTTTGACCCGAAACGTTATGATTTGGCAAACGTTGGTCGTTATAAAATCAATAAAAAGCTTCATCTTAAGAACCGTCTCTTCGGTCAAAAACTTGCGGAAACGCTTGTTGATCCTGAGACAGGTGAAGTCATCGCGGAAGCAGGAACGGTCCTTGATCGTCGTATGCTCGATAAAGTCCTTCCATTCCTCGAAGGATCCGTTGGTTACATCGAAGCGACGCCTACAGGCGGCGTGACGCAAGGTGAGGCTTTCAACTTACAGTCAATCAAGGTGTTCGCACCGGACGATGCTGAAGGTGAACGCATCATCAATATCATCGGTAACGGTAACATCGATCGTGACATCAAGCACATCACGCCTGCTGACATGATTGCTTCTATCAACTACTTCTTCAACTTGTTGCATGAAGTCGGTACGACAGACGATATCGACCACCTCGGTAACCGTCGTCTCCGTTCAGTTGGTGAGCTGCTCCAGAACCAATTCCGGATCGGTCTCTCACGGATGGAACGTGTCGTTAAGGAACGGATGTCGATTCAGGATCAGAATGCGATCACGCCACAGGCATTGATCAACATTCGTCCAGTTATCGCATCGATTAAAGAGTTCTTCGGTAGCTCGCAGTTGTCTCAGTTCATGGACCAAACGAACCCGCTTGCGGAATTGACGCACAAACGTCGTCTTTCAGCACTCGGACCTGGTGGTTTGACACGTGAGCGCGCTGGTTTCGAAGTTCGTGACGTACACTACTCGCACTATTCCCGTATGTGTCCGATCGAAACGCCAGAGGGACCAAACATTGGTTTGATCAACTCGTTGTCTTCGTACGCGAAGGTCAATGAGTACGGCTTCATCGAAGCGCCATATCGTCGTGTCGATCCGGAAACGGGCGTTGTCACAGATGAAATCCACTACATGACTGCTGACGAAGAGGATCTCTACGTCGTCGCTCAGGCAAACATGTTGTTGACGGAAGAGAAGACGTTCCAAGATTCACACGTTCTTTCACGTTTCCGTGGACAAAACTTGTCTGTCGAACCAGCACGTGTCGATTACATGGACGTTTCACCGAAGCAGGTTGTATCTGCCGCAACGGCTTGTATCCCGTTCCTTGAGAACGATGACTCGAACCGTGCCCTCATGGGAGCGAACATGCAACGTCAGGCCGTCCCACTTCTGAACCCGGAATCTCCGATTGTTGGTACAGGTATGGAGTACGTGTCTGCGAAAGACTCAGGAGCCGCTGTTGTTGCGAAGCACGCAGGGATCGCTGAGCGTGTCACGGCGCGTGAAATCCTTGTCCGTCGTACGACGGAAGTCGATGGCAACATCGTTGAAGGGGAACTCGACCGTTACAAGATCCAAAAATTCATCCGTTCCAACCAAGGAACGTGTTATAACCAAAAACCAATCATCAAAGCAGGCGACCCAGTCGATAAAGGCGAGATCCTTGCAGATGGTCCATCGATGGACGGTGGGGAACTTGCGCTTGGTCGTAACGTACTCGTCGGTTTCATGACATGGGATGGTTACAACTATGAGGATGCTGTCATCATGAGTGAGCGTCTTGTCAAAGACGACGTCTACACATCGATCCACATTGAAGAATACGAATGTGAGTCGCGTGATACGAAACTCGGACCGGAAGAAATCACACGTGATATTCCGAACGTCGGTGATGATGCCTTGAAAAACCTCGACGATCGCGGAATCATCCGCGTCGGTGCGGAAGTCAAGGACGGCGATATCCTCGTCGGTAAAGTTACGCCGAAGGGTGTAACGGAATTGACAGCGGAAGAGCGTCTTCTTCATGCGATCTTCGGTGAAAAAGCACGTGAAGTCCGTGATACATCTCTCCGTGTACCACACGGTGGTGATGGAATCATCCTCGACGTCAAAATCTTCGACCGCGATAACGGGGACGAGCTCTCACCTGGTGTCAACCAGTTGATCCGTGCTTATATCGTTCAGAAGCGTAAGATTCACGAGGGTGACAAAATGGCGGGTCGTCACGGTAACAAAGGTGTTATCTCGCGTATCCTTCCAGAAGAAGACATGCCGTACATGCCAGACGGTACGCCAATTGACATCATGTTGAACCCACTAGGGGTTCCATCACGGATGAACATCGGGCAGTTGCTCGAGCTTCACCTCGGGATGGCAGCACGTCAACTCGGCATCAAAGTCGCATCACCAGTATTTGATGGTGCGCGTGAGGAAGATGTTTGGGCAACGATTGAAGAAGCAGGTATGGATCGCGACGCGAAGACTGTCCTTTATGATGGTCGTTCGGGTGAAGCGTTCGATAACCGCATCTCTGTCGGTGTCATGTATATGATTAAACTTGCTCACATGGTCGATGATAAACTTCACGCACGTTCGACAGGACCATACTCACTCGTTACACAACAACCGCTCGGTGGTAAAGCACAGTTCGGTGGTCAGCGTTTCGGTGAGATGGAAGTATGGGCACTTGAAGCATACGGCGCAGCCTACACGCTCCAAGAGATCCTTACAATCAAGTCGGATGACACGATCGGTCGTGTTAAAGCGTACGAAGCAATCGTCAAAGGTGAGAATGTACCACAACCGGGCGTACCGGAATCGTTCCGAGTCCTCATTAAAGAGCTTCAATCCCTCGGTATGGACGTCAAGATGATGTCTGCTGATGATGAAGAGATCGAAATGCGCGACGAAGACGAGGACAATATCCCGAACGCGACTCCAGCACTCGAAGAAGTTCAAGCGCCTGTCGCACCAGTTGTTACTGAAGAGGAATAAGCGAAAGGGAGGTCCACCCCTTGGTAGATGTTAATAGATTTGAATATATGCAAATCGGCCTCGCTTCCCCCGAAAAGATCCGTTCATGGTCTTTCGGGGAAGTGAAAAAGCCGGAGACGATCAACTATCGTACACTCAAACCGGAGAAAGACGGTTTGTTCTGTGAACGTATCTTTGGTCCAACGAAAGACTGGGAATGTTACTGTGGTAAATACAAACGGATCCGCTATAAAGGAATCATTTGTGACCGCTGTGGCGTTGAAGTCACGAAGTCGAAAGTCCGTCGTGAGCGCATGGGTCACATCGAGCTCGCAGCACCGGTTTCGCACATCTGGTACTTCAAAGGAATTCCTAGCCGTATGGGACTCGTCCTCGACATGTCACCGCGTGCGTTAGAAGAGATCATCTACTTCGCGTCGTACGTCGTCACAGATCCAGGCGAATCGACACTTGAGAAGAAACAACTCCTTTCAGAGAAAGAATACCGTGCCTATCGTGAGAAGTTCGGTCGTTCGTTCACTGCTGAAATGGGTGCGGAAGCAGTTCGTAAATTGCTCCGTGACGTAGAACTCGATAAAGAAGTCGCTGCATTACGTGAAGAGCTTCGTATGATTCAAGGACAACGTCGTACTCGTGCGATCAAACGCCTTGAAGTTCTCGATGCGTTCCGTAACTCAGGCAACAATCCAGAATGGATGGTGCTTGAAGTACTTCCAGTCATCCCACCGGAACTTCGTCCGATGGTTCAACTCGATGGCGGACGTTTCGCAACGTCTGACTTGAACGACTTGTACCGCCGCGTCATCAACCGTAACAACCGTCTCAAGCGTCTTCTTGACCTTGGCGCTCCGAATATCATCGTTCAGAATGAAAAACGGATGCTTCAAGAAGCAGTCGATGCTTTGATCGATAACGGTCGTCGCGGTCGTCCAGTCACTGGACCAGGTAACCGTCCACTTAAATCACTTTCACACATGTTGAAAGGGAAACAAGGACGTTTCCGTCAAAACTTGCTCGGTAAACGTGTCGACTACTCTGGTCGTTCGGTTATCGTCGTTGGTCCAAACCTGAAGATGTATCAATGTGGTCTTCCAAAAGAAATGGCCCTTGAGCTCTTCAAACCGTTCGTCATGAAAGAACTCGTCTCTCGTGGCATCGCACCGAACATCAAGAGTGCGAAACGGAAAATCGAGCGCGTTCAACCTGAAATCTGGGATGTCCTCGAAGAAGTCATCCGTGAGCATCCGGTTCTCTTGAACCGTGCACCGACACTTCACCGTCTCGGTATCCAGGCGTTCGAACCAACGCTCGTCGAAGGACGCGCGATTCGCCTTCACCCACTCGTATGTACGGCATACAACGCCGACTTCGATGGTGACCAAATGGCGGTTCACGTACCACTTTCGGCAGAAGCACAAGCAGAAGCACGTCTTCTCATGCTCGCTGCACAAAACATCTTGAACCCGAAAGACGGTAAACCTGTTGTTACACCATCGCAGGATATGGTCCTCGGTAACTACTACCTCACGCTCGAGCGCGAAAACGCGATCGGCGAAGGTAAAATCTTCTCGACAGTGAACGAAGCGCTCATCGCTTACCAAAACGGTTATGCGCACTTCCATACACGTGTTGCGATTCCAGCCGGCGTTCTCAAGAACCCGACATTCACGGAAGAGCAAAACGAGAAATTATTGATTACAACAGTCGGTAAGTTGATCTTCAACGAGATCCTCCCAACGACGTTCCCTTACTTGAACGAACCAACGATGACGAACCTTCAAGAAGCGACGCCAGACAAGTACTTCCTTGAAAAAGGAACAGATGTCGCGGCAGAACTGAAGAACCGTCCGATCATCGACCCGTTCAAAAAAGGATTCCTTGGAAATGTCATCGCGGAAGTCTTCAAACGGTTTGAGACGACAGAAACAAGCCGCATGCTCGACCGCATGAAAAACCTCGGATTCAAACACTCGACTCGTGCCGGTATCACGGTAGGGATCGCGGACATCATCGTTCTTCCGGACAAACAAGAGATTCTTGTTGAAGCGCAGGACAATGTCGACCGCGTCATGAAATCGTACCGTCGTGGTCTCATCACAGAAGACGAGCGCTATGAGCGTGTCGTTAAATCGTGGAATGATGCGAAGGATGAAATTCAGTCTCGTCTGATGAAATCCCTCAACCGTCTTAACCCGATCTTCATGATGAGTGACTCCGGTGCCCGTGGTAACGCGTCGAACTTCACGCAGCTCGCTGGTATGCGTGGACTCATGGCCGCTCCAAGTGGACGGATCATCGAGCTCCCGATCAAATCATCGTTCCGTGAGGGTCTAACGGTACAGGAATACTTCATCTCGACACACGGTGCACGTAAAGGTCTTGCCGATACAGCCTTGAAAACGGCTGACTCAGGTTACCTGACTCGTCGTCTCGTTGACGTTGCTCAAGACGTCATCATCCGTGAAGATGATTGTGGAACGGATCGTGGTATCCGCGTCACAGCACTCCGTGAAGGAACGGAAGAGATCGAAAGCCTCTACGACCGCCTCGTCGGACGTACTGCATTCGAAAACGTCGTTCACCCAGAAACAGGAGAAGTCCTCGTTTCAACGAACGAACTCATCGATGAAGACATCGCTCGTGTCATCACTGATGCTGGTGTCGATAACGTTGAGATCCGTACTGCCTTCACATGTAACACAAGCCATGGTGTCTGTAAGAAATGTTACGGACGTAACTTGGCAACAGGCAACGACGTCGAAGTCGGCGAAGCTGTCGGTATCATTGCGGCACAATCAATCGGTGAGCCAGGAACGCAGCTTACAATGCGTACCTTCCACACAGGTGGGGTTGCCGGGGATGATATCACACAAGGTCTTCCGCGTATCCAAGAGTTGTTCGAAGCGCGTAACCCGAAAGGTCAAGCGGTCATTTCGGAAATCGATGGTCAAGTCATCGACTTCACGGAATCGCGTGACAAACGTGAATTGACGGTCCAAGGACTCAGCGAAACACGCACATACACGATCCCATTCGGTTCGCGTCTACGTGTTCAGCTCGGGGACGAGGTCAAAGCCGGTCAAGTCTTCACGGAAGGTTCGATCGATCCGAAAGAACTCTTGAACGTTAAAGGTGTATCCGGCGTTCAGAACTACTTGCTCCAAGAAGTTCAAAAAGTATACCGGATGCAAGGGGTTGAGATCGGTGACAAACACGTCGAGGTCATGGTTCGCCAAATGATCCGTCGCGTACGTGTCATCGAGTCTGGTGAGACTTCACTCTTACCAGGTTCGCTCGTCGATATCAGCACGTTCAAGGAAGCTTGTAAAGAAGCGCTCCGTAACGGGAAAGCTCTCGCTTCGGCGAAACCAGTTCTTCTCGGTATCACGAAAGCGTCACTTGAAACAGATTCATTCCTATCGGCTGCGTCGTTCCAAGAAACGACTCGTGTCCTTACGGATGCAGCGATTAAAGGGAAGAGCGACTACCTTCGCGGCTTGAAAGAGAACGTCATCATCGGTAAGTTGGTTCCAGCTGGTACTGGGATGGCACGTTACCGTCAGATCGATCTCGAAGTAGCTGGCGAAGCACCTGTAGAAGCCGATTCTCCGGTAGAATAAAACGCCTTGACACGCCGGTATGGCGGTGCTACTATGATATAGTGTTGCCAACCGGCTGTGTTATTTTGGAGGATATCTTCATGTCTTACAAAAAAGTAGTCGGCGCAGATTTGAAGTTTGTCGGTCAAAAGCAAACGCTCAAAGCATTGCGATCTGGCAAGGCGTCGGAAGTGATCATTGCGGATGACGCAGATGAACACGTAAAACAAGCATTGCTCGATGCGGCGAAACAAGCTAACGTTCCAGTCGTGAATGTTCCTTCTAAGCAAGAGCTTGGAAAAGCTTGTGGAATCGATGTCGCAGCAACCGCTGTTGCCATTAAGAAAGTTTGATAATGCGTTTTGTGTGGCGATGGAATGCCTGAGCCACGCAAAACGTTTCATTATGACTTTCGATGAACCACCCGGCTCGGTGGTTTTGAAATTTGTCATGAATTCAGGAAGGGAGGATCTCAAAGATGCCTACTATCAACCAATTAGTCCGTAAAGGACGTCAATCAAAAGTTGTGAAATCAGATTCGCCAGCGCTGAACAAAGGGTACAACAGCTTCATTAAAGCTCGTACTGACATCAGCTCACCACAAAAACGTGGTGTTTGTACTCGTGTAGGTACAATGACTCCGAAGAAACCGAACTCGGCTCTTCGTAAATACGCACGTGTACGTTTGACGAACACAATGGAAGTAACAGCTTACATCCCAGGTATCGGCCACAACCTTCAAGAGCACAGTGTTGTTCTTATCCGCGGCGGCCGCGTAAAAGACTTACCAGGGGTACGTTACCACATCGTTCGTGGTGCGCTTGATACAGCTGGTGTTGACGGCCGTATGCAAGGTCGTTCGAAATACGGTACGAAACGTCCTAAAGTTAAAAAATAATCTAGATATCTTAAGATATCACCTCACTATATGAAAGGAGGGACTCGGAATGCCACGTAAAGGTCAAGCAGAACGTCGTGATGTAATGGCTGATCCGATCTACAACTCTAAACTCGTTACCCGCCTTATCAACCGTCTTATGTTAGATGGTAAAAAAGGTACTGCTCAACAAATCTTATACAAAGCTTTCGAAACTATCGCTGAACGTTCAGGTCGCGATGCAATGGAAGTCTTTGAAGAAGCGATGAACAACATCATGCCAGTTCTTGAAGTTAAAGCACGCCGTGTAGGTGGAGCTAACTATCAAGTTCCTGTCGAAGTTCGCCCAGAGCGTCGTACGACACTCGCACTTCGTTACCTCGTGAACTACTCACGTCTCCGTAACGAAAAAACTATGGATGCGCGCCTTGCTAACGAAATCATGGACGCTGCAAACAACACTGGTGCTTCTGTTAAGAAGCGCGAAGATATGCACAAAATGGCGGAAGCGAACAAAGCGTTTGCTCACTACCGCTGGTAATTCCGAAAATCACCACCTCATGCATGCCATTTTTAATGGAATTATGAGGTGGCTTTCGGGTATAGTCATGACGTGTGGCAACACACGACCACTAAACTAAAATGCGAAAGGAGAATGTTTAAAGATGGCAAGAGAATTCTCCCTTAAGAACACTCGTAACATCGGGATCATGGCTCACATCGATGCTGGTAAAACAACAACGACTGAGCGTATCCTGTATTACACGGGTCGTATCCACAAGATTGGTGAAACGCACGAAGGTGCTTCACAAATGGACTGGATGGAGCAAGAGCAAGAGCGTGGGATCACGATTACATCGGCAGCAACAACTGCTCAATGGAAAGGTAACCGCGTAAACATCATCGATACACCTGGACACGTAGACTTCACAGTTGAGGTTGAACGTTCACTTCGCGTACTTGATGGTGCGGTAGCAGTACTTGACGCTCAGTCTGGTGTTGAGCCACAAACTGAGACAGTATGGCGCCAAGCTACAACTTACGGCGTACCACGTATCGTTTTCGTTAACAAAATGGATAAAATCGGTGCAGACTTCTTGTACTCGGTCGGAACGCTTCGCGAACGCCTTCAAGCGAACGCACACGCGATCCAACTTCCAATCGGTGCGGAAGATGAATTCAAAGGAATCATCGACCTCGTCGAACAGAAAACATATATGTACGGTAACGATCTCGGAACTGACATCGAAGTGACTGACGGTTTCCCAGCTGATCTCGCTGATCAAGCTGAAGAACTCCGTGGATCATTGATCGAAGCAGTTGCGGATTATGAAGAAGAATTGATGATGAAATACCTCGAGGGTGAAGAAATCACAATCGACGAGTTGAAAGCGGCTATCCGTAAAGCAACTCTGACAGTTGACTTCTATCCTGTACTCGTAGGTTCGGCATTCAAGAACAAAGGTGTTCAGCTTATGCTTGACGCAGTTCTCGATTACCTCCCATCACCAATCGACGTAAAAGCGATCTCAGGTATCGACATGGATACGGATGAAGAAATCGTGCGTGAGTCTTCGGACGAAGCACCATTCTCTGCACTCGCGTTCAAAGTCATGACTGACCCTTACGTCGGTAAACTTACATTCTTCCGTGTGTACTCTGGTACAGCTTCGGCAGGATCGTACGTTAAAAACTCAACAAAAGGCAAACGTGAGCGTCTTGGACGTATCCTTCAAATGCACGCAAACAGCCGTGAAGAGATCCCGATGGTATACGCGGGTGACATCGCTGCAGCTGTAGGTTTGAAAGATACGACTACTGGAGATACGCTTTGTGCAGAGAAAGACAACGTCGTTCTCGAGTCAATGACATTCCCAGAACCAGTTATCTCGGTCGCTATCGAACCAAAAACGAAAGCTGACCAAGATAAAATGGGTCAAGCCCTCGCTAAGCTTGCTGAAGAGGATCCAACGTTCCGCACTGAAACAAACCCAGAGACTGGTCAAACGATCATCTCAGGTATGGGTGAGCTTCACCTCGACATCATCGTTGACCGTATGCGTCGCGAGTTCAAAGTCGAAGCAAACGTTGGTGCTCCACAAGTAGCTTACCGTGAAACGATCCGCCAAGCGGCGAAGATCGATTCGAAGTTCGCTCGTCAATCTGGTGGTCGTGGTCAGTATGGTCACGTCGTCGTAGAATTCGAGCCGAACGAAGAAGGCGCTGGCTTCGAGTTCAACAACAAAATCGTCGGTGGTGTTGTTCCACGTGAATACATCCCAGCGGTTGAGCACGGAATCGAAGAAGCACTTCAAAACGGTATCCTTGCTGGTTACCCAGTCGTTGACGTAAAAGCTTCACTCGTCTTCGGATCGTACCACGATGTCGACTCAAACGAGATGGCATTTAAAGTTGCGGCTTCAATGGCAGTCAAACAACTTAAAGATAAGAGCGGCGCTGTTATCCTTGAGCCAATGATGAAAGTTGAAATCGTTATCCCAGACGAATACATGGGAGACATCATGGGTGATGTTACATCACGCCGTGGTCGCGTAGAAGGTATGGAAGCACGCGGTAACGCTCAAGTTGTCCGTTCAATGATTCCACTTTCTGAAATGTTTGGATACGCTACTGGTCTTCGTTCACGCACACAAGGTCGCGGAACGTACTCGATGCACTTCGATCACTACGAAGAAGTACCGAAATCAGTTGCGGAAGAAATCATCAAAAAAGCGAACGGCTAATCCTTCACAGGTTGTCACGCTTTTATGATTAGTGTAAGCTAAGGAAGGTGTACGTTATCTTACGACTCACCTTCCTAGTTATAAAAAATTATTAGACACATAGAGGAGGAATTCAGAATGGGTAAGGAAAAATTCGACCGTTCTAAACCGCACGTTAACGTTGGTACAATCGGCCACGTCGACCACGGTAAAACAACTTTAACAGCAGCTATCTCAGCTGTACTTGCAAAAGCACAAGGTAAAGCTGCAACTAAGTTTGACCAAATCGATGGTGCTCCAGAAGAGCGCGAGCGCGGTATCACAATCGCAACAGCTCACATCGAGTACGAAACAGAAAAACGCCACTATGCACACGTTGACTGCCCAGGTCACGCTGACTATGTTAAAAACATGATCACTGGTGCTGCACAAATGGACGGCGCGATCCTCGTTGTTTCTGCAACAGATGGTCCAATGCCACAAACACGTGAGCACATCTTGCTTTCACGTCAAGTAGGTGTTCCTTTCATCGTAGTATTCATGAACAAAGTTGACATGGTTGACGACGAAGAGCTTCTTGAGCTCGTCGAAATGGAAATCCGTGAGCTTCTTTCTGAGTACGACTTCCCAGGTGATGACCTCCCAGTTATCCAAGGTTCTGCTCTTGGCGCGCTTAACGGCGAAGCTAAATGGGAAGAAAAAATCATGGAACTCATGGCAGCTGTCGATGAGTACATCCCAGAACCAACTCGTGACACTGAAAAAGACTTCATGATGCCAGTTGAGGATGTCTTCTCAATCACTGGTCGTGGTACAGTTGCTACTGGCCGCGTTGAGCGTGGAGTTCTTAAAGTCAACGACGAGATCGAAATCGTTGGTCTTCACGAAGAAACTAAAAAATCAGTATGTACTGGTGTAGAGATGTTCCGTAAGCTTCTTGACTATGCTGAAGCTGGCGACAACATCGGTGCTCTTCTCCGTGGTGTATCACGTGACGACATCGAGCGTGGACAAGTTCTCGCGAAACCAAACACAATCACACCACACAAAAAGTTCAAAGCGCAAGTTTACGTTCTTTCTAAAGAAGAGGGTGGCCGTCACACGCCATTCTTCGCGAACTACCGCCCGCAGTTCTACTTCCGTACAACTGACGTAACTGGTATGGTTCAACTTCCAGAAGGTACTGAAATGGTTATGCCTGGGGACAACATCGAAATGACTGTTGAACTCATCGCACCAATCGCTCTTGAAAAAGAAACTCGTTTCTCAATCCGTGAAGGTGGCCGTACAGTAGGCGCTGGATCAGTTACAGAAATCGTTGAGTAATTTTTAAGACAAAGGTCTTCCGTCTCCCGTGGCGGAAGACCTTTTTTCATTTCTTTGAAAACAGTCTTGCAACATGGTCTGACATCTTATATACTGAGGAAAGTGTTTGTGCGAGTGGTGAGAGACTTGAATACATATTCTATTTTATTAGTGCTTGCATTCTTGCTGGTGATTCAGTATGATAGAATATGTTGGTCACAAACACAACGCGATGAAGCGGGAGGTTATGACACACCAGGCGGCATTGCCATGGCTAGTGTGGAAATTTCCGCGGAGAATGTCTATTTACAAAATAGGCGAAAAGGAGGGAAATAACATGGCAAATGAAAAAATTCGGATCCGTTTGAAAGCATACGATCACCGCGTGCTTGATCAATCGGCTGAGAAAATTGTCGACACAGCAAAACGTTCAGGTGCTACTGTATCTGGTCCGATCCCACTCCCAACGGAGAAAGCGGTCTACACAGTACTTCGTGCCGTTCACAAGTACAAAGATGCTCGTGAGCAGTTCGAAATGCGTACACACAAACGTTTGATCGACATCGTTAACCCAACACCGAAAACTGTTGATGCGCTTATGCGTCTCGAACTTCCATCGGGCGTTGACATCGAAATCAAACTTTAATTTTTCTTCTATAGATAGTTGATACTAGCCAGAAGATCAAAATCATTCAATATTAGGAGGTGTATCTCATGGCTAAAGGAATCTTAGGAACTAAACTCGGTATGACACAAATCTTCAACGAGTCAGGCGAAGTCGTCCCTGTTACTGTCGTTTCAGTCGAAGGTAACGTTGTTCTTCAATTAAAAACAACGGAAGTTGACGGTTACGAAGCAGTCCAACTCGGCTTTGGTGATATCAAAGAAGGTCGTCAAAACAAACCGCAAAAAGGTCACGCTGCGAAAGCAAACGCGACACCTAAGCGCTTCATTAAAGAAATCCGTACATCAGTAGCAGATTTCGAAATCGGTCAAGAGATTAAAGCAGATACTTTCGCTGCAGGCGAAATGGTTGATGTAACAGGTACGTCGAAAGGTAAAGGTTTCGCTGGTGCAATCAAGCGTCACAACCAATCACGTGGTCCAATGGCTCACGGTTCGCGTTACCACCGTCGCCCAGGTTCAATGGGTCCTGTTGCTCCTAACCGTGTATTCAAAGGGAAATTGCTCCCTGGACGCATGGGTGGAGAGCAAATCACTGTTCAAAACCTTGAAATCGTAAAAGTTGATGCAGAACGCGGCTTACTCCTCGTCAAGGGTGCTATCCCAGGCGCACGTAAGAGCCAAGTTGTCATCAAAACTGCGGTTAAAGGCAACTAATCCGTTTGCAAGGAAAGGAGGAATAACGAATGCCTAAAGTAGCTTTGCTTAACCAAACAGGTACACAAGTTGGAGACATCGAGCTCGCAGATGCCGTTTTCGGAATCGAGCCAAATGAAGCAGTCGTATACGATGCAATCGTCATGCAACAAGCTTCACGTCGCCAAGGTACACATGATACAAAAGGTCGCTCGGAAGTTCGCGGTGGCGGCCGTAAACCATGGAAACAAAAAGGTACTGGTCGTGCACGCCAAGGTTCGATCCGTTCGCCACAATGGGTTGGCGGTGGAACAGTCTTCGGTCCAACACCACGTTCGTACGCTTACAAACTTCCTAAAAAGGTTCGTCGTCTCGCACTTCGTTCAGCACTTTCTTCGAAAGTCGCTAACAACGAGTTCATCGTTCTTGAAGGATTGACAATCGATGCTCCTAAAACTAAGGACATGATCGCAGTATTCGCTGCTCTTTCAATCGAACGTAAAGTTCTCGTCGTTACTGCTGATTACAACGAGTCAGTCGTTCTTTCAACACGCAACATCCCAGGTGTCACAGTCGTTGACGCTGCAGGTGTAAACGTCCTTGATCTTGTCGCTCATGACAAAGTCATCATTACGAAGGACGCTGTTGCGAGAGTAGAGGAGGTGCTTGCATAATGGCACACACACACGACATTATCAAACGTCCTGTCATTACTGAACGTTCAGTAAACCAAATGGCTGAGAAAAAGTACACATTCGAAGTAGACGTGAAGGCATCTAAGACTCAAATCAAAGATGCAGTTGAAGCGATCTTCGGAGTGAAAGTTGACAAAGTCAACACATTGATCTCAAAACCAAAAGCAAAACGCGTAGGTCGTCACGCTGGTTACACAGCACGCCGCAAAAAAGCGGTCGTCACGCTTACTGCAGATAGCAAAGAACTCGATTACCTCGGTTAATCGGAACTCTGTAGAAAAGGAGGGAACTCTCGATGGGAATTAAAAAGTTTAAACCGACCACTAACGGTCGTCGTAATATGACTGCACTTGACTTTGCTGAGATTACGGCTTCACGTCCTGAAAAATCGTTAACTGAAAAGCTTTCGAAAAAGGGCGGACGTAACAACCAAGGTCGCTTGACAGTACGTCACCAAGGTGGCGGACACAAACGTAAATATCGTATCATCGACTTCAAACGGAACAAGGATGGCATCGCTGGTCGTGTCGCTACAATTGAGTACGATCCAAACCGCTCTGCTAACATCGCATTGATCCACTACATCGATGGTGAAAAACGCTACATCCTCGCACCGAAAGGCTTGAAAGTAGACATGCAAGTCATGGCTGGACCAGAAGCTGACATTAAAGTCGGTAATGCTCTTCCACTTTCAAACATCCCAGTCGGTACGTTGATCCACAACATCGAACTTAAGCCAGGTAAAGGTGGTCAGCTCGTTCGCGCAGCTGGTACTTCTGCTCAGCTTCTCGGTAAAGATGGTAAATACGCGATCGTTCGTCTTCAATCAGGCGAAACTCGTATGATCCTTGCTACTTGCCGTGCAACAGTCGGCGCTGTCGGTAATGAAGAGCACGAGCTCGTCAATATCGGTAAAGCTGGTCGTTCACGCTGGCTCGGAAAACGTCCTACAGTTCGTGGTTCTGTCATGAACCCAGTCGATCACCCACACGGTGGTGGTGAAGGACGTGCTCCAATCGGTCGTTCGGGCCCACTTACTCCTTGGGGTAAACCGGCACTCGGATACAAAACTCGTAAGAAAAACAAAGCGAGCGATAAATATATCGTCCGTCGTTCTAAAAAATAATTACATGATTTCTGGACGGTTCGTAGGAACCGTTCCTGAATCATGCCAAAGGGAGGTACAACTATGGGTCGCAGCTTGAAAAAAGGTCCATTCGCAGATCACCATCTGCTCGCTAAGGTTGATAAAGCCAACGAAGCTGGTGACAAACATGTCATCAAAACTTGGTCACGCCGCTCGACAATCTTCCCAGAGTTCATCGGTCACACGATCGCTGTCTACGATGGTCGTAAACACGTACCGGTTTACGTGACAGAAGATATGGTCGGTCACAAACTTGGTGAATTCGCTCCAACACGTTCTTACAAAGGACATGCTGGAAACGATAAGAAAACGAAACGTTAATCTGAGGGGAGGTACTCATTATGCAATCAAAAGCATCGGCTAATATGGTTCGCATTGCTCCTCGTAAGGCACGTCTCGTAGTAGACTTAATCCGCGGGAAGCAAATCGGCGAAGCACTTTCGATTCTTGCTTACACGAACAAGGCAGCAACGCCAATCGTTGAGAAAGTATTGAAATCGGCAATCGCGAACGCTGAGCACAACTTCGACATGAACATCGAAAACCTCGTAGTCACTGAGGCTTACGTAAACGAAGGTCCAACGCTCAAACGTTTCCGCCCACGTGCAATGGGTCGCGCAAGCCGCATCAACAAACGTACGAGCCACGTTCACATCGTGGTATCTGAAAAATAAGGAGGGATTACCGTGGGTCAGAAGATTAACCCAACTGGTCTTCGCGTAGGTATCATCAAAGACTGGGAATCACGTTGGTTCGCAGATAAAGACTATGCTGATCTCCTTCATGAAGACTACGTAGTTCGTGAATATATCGAAAAACGTCTTAAAGACGCTAGTGTCTCTAAAGTAGAAATCGAGCGCGCAGCTAACCGCTTGAACATCTCACTTCACACTGCTAAGCCTGGTATGGTTATCGGTAAAGGCGGTTCTGAAATCGAAACACTTCGTAAAGACATCACTAACCTTGCAAAAGGCAAACGCGTTCACGTTAACGTCGTTGAAGTGAAAAACCCGGATGCAGTTGCTAAGCTCGTCGCTGAGAACATCGCTCGCCAACTTGAAGGTCGCGTATCGTTCCGTCGTGCTATGAAGCAATCAATCCAACGCTCAATGCGTTCTGGTATCAAAGGAATCAAGACTGAAGTTTCTGGTCGTCTTGGTGGCGCTGATATCGCTCGTTCTGAGAAGTATTCGGAAGGAACAGTTCCACTTCATACACTCCGTGCAGACATCGATTACGGTACTGCAGAAGCTGATACAACTTACGGCAAAATTGGCGTAAAAGTATGGCTCCACCACGGTGAAGTGCTTCCTACGAAAAAAGCAGCAGCAAACGAAGAATAATCCACATCCGTCTAGGGAAGGAGGCAACACAACATGTTGTTACCAAAACGTGTAAAATATCGTCGTGTTCACCGCGGCAACATGCGTGGTAAAGCGAAACGTGGTACTACAGTACACTTCGGCGAGTTCGGTATCCAAGCTCAAGAAGCTAGCTGGATCACTAGCCGTCAAATCGAATCAGCGCGTATCGCGATGACTCGTTATATGAAACGTGGTGGTAAAGTGTGGATCAAGATCTTCCCACACAAGCCATACACTAAAAAACCTCTTGAAGTCCGAATGGGTTCAGGTAAAGGTGCTCCGGAGGGCTGGGTAGCAGTCGTCAAACCGGGTAAAGTAATGTTCGAAATCGCAGGAGTATCGGAAGAGATCGCACGCGAAGCTCTCCGTCTTGCATCACACAAACTTCCAGTAAAATGTAAGTTCGTAAAACGTGAAGAAAATGGTGGTGATACGAATGAAAGCAACTGATCTCCGTCAGCAAACAACTGAAGAGCTTAACGGTAAAGTCGGTTCGTGGAAAGAAGAGTTGTTCAACCTTCGTTTCCAACTCGCGACTGGTCAGCTTGAGAACCCTGCTCGTATCCGTGAAGTGCGCAAGTCGATTGCACGCGCGAAAACCGTTCTTCGTGAACGCGAACTCGGCATCAACAACGCATAATTCACTCGGATTCTGAGAGGAGGAACACTCAATGGAACGCACTAACAACCGCAAAGTGTTAACTGGACGCGTCGTTTCTGACAAAATGGACAAAACGATCGTAGTTACAGTTGAAACAAAAGTAAAGCACAAGCTTTACGGCAAACGCGTAAACTACTCTAAAAAGTACAAAGCGCATGATGAAAACAACACAGCTAAAATCGGTGATGTTGTACGCATTCAAGAAACACGTCCATTATCTAAGGACAAACGTTTCCGTCTCGTAGAAGTCATTGAAGAAGCAGTAATCATCTAAACTCTAATTAGTTCGGGTGAATAAACATCCGGAGGGAGGTACAATCGTATGATTCAACAAGAATCTCGCTTAAAAGTAGCAGACAACTCAGGAGCTCGTGAAGTCTTGACGATCAAAGTCCTCGGTGGTTCTGGTCGTAAAACTGCTAACATTGGTGACGTTATTGTTTGTACAGTAAAACAAGCAACACCAGGTGGCGTTGTCAAAAAAGGTGAAGTTGTACGCGCAGTAGTCGTTCGTACTAAACGTGGCGTTCGTCGTAAAGACGGTTCGTACATCCGTTTTGACGAAAACGCAGCAGTCATCATCAAAGATGACAAAAGCCCACGTGGCACACGTATCTTCGGACCAGTCGCACGCGAACTTCGTGAAAAAGACTTCATGAAGATCGTCTCGTTGGCACCGGAAGTACTTTAATTCCAAAGAATTCCTACAAGGAGGTGCTCTAACGATGCATGTCAAAAAAGGTGATAAAGTTCAGGTTATGACTGGTAAAGACAAAGGCAAACAAGGCGTTGTCCTTACAGCTATGCCTAAAAAAGATCGCGTAATCGTCGAAGGCGTTAACATGATCAAAAAACACTCAAAACCTTCTCAACTCAACCCGCAAGGCGGAATTGTCGAGAAAGAAGCACCGATTCACGTATCGAACGTTATGCTCATCGACCCTAAGACAGGTAACCCAACACGCGTTGGTTTCACTGTGGTTGACGGCAAGAAAGTACGTATCGCTAAAAAATCGGGCGAAGCTTTAGATAAATAAGAAGATTTAAAGAAAGGAGGTCCACTTTCTGATGAACCGTTTAAAAGCTAAATACCAAGACGAAATCGTCAAAGTAATGATGGAGAAATTCAATTACAGTTCTGTAATGCAAGCGCCGAAAGTCGATAAAATCGTAATCAACATGGGTGTTGGTGACGCTGTTACGAACTCTAAGGCACTTGACATGGCAGTTGAAGAGCTTCAGCTCCTCACTGGTCAGAAGCCACTCATCACGAAAGCTAAGAAATCAATCGCTGGTTTCAAACTTCGTGAAGGTATGCCAATCGGTGCGAAGGTTACACTTCGTGGCGAGCGCATGTACGAATTCCTCGACAAGTTGATCAACGTGTCACTTCCACGTGTACGTGACTTCCGTGGCGTATCGAAAAAATCTTTCGATGGCCGTGGTAACTACACGCTAGGCGTGAAGGAACAATTGATCTTCCCAGAGATCGACTACGATCGCGTATCGAAAGTCCGTGGTATGGACATCGTTATCGTAACTACTGCTAACACGGATGAAGAGTCACGTGAGCTTCTCACAGCACTCGGCATGCCATTCCAAAAATAAGGGAGGTCGACAACATGGCTAAGAAATCAATGATCGCACGTGAAGTAAAACGTCAAGCACTCGTTGAGCGCTACGCTGAAAAACGCGCAGAATTGAAAGCACAAGGCGACTACATCGGCTTGAGCAAACTCCCACGTAACTCTTCAGCGGTTCGTTTACACAACCGTTGTAGTATCACTGGCCGTCCACACGGTTACATTGGTAAATTCGGTATCAGCCGTATTAAGTTCCGTGATCTTGCTCATAAAGGTCAAATCCCTGGTGTTAAAAAAGCAAGCTGGTAATTCATTAAAGTTGTGAAAGGAGGTACATCGCATGGTTATGACAGATCCGATTGCAGATATGCTTACACGCATTCGTAATGCAAACATGGTTCGCCATGAGAAGTTGGAAATGCCAGCTTCTACAATCAAACGTGAAGTCGCTGAAATCCTCAAACGTGAAGGTTTCATCCGCGATGTTGAATATCTCGAGGACAGCAAACAAGGTACGCTCCGCGTATTCCTTAAATACGGCGCAAGCAACGAGCGCGTCATCACTGGACTCAAACGTATCTCGAAACCAGGTCTTCGCGTTTACGCGAAAGCTGATGAAATCCCGAAAGTACTCGGTGGTCTCGGAATCGCTATCGTTTCAACATCTAAAGGTGTAATGACTGACAAAGAAGCTCGCCAACAAAAAGTCGGCGGCGAAGTGATCGCATACATCTGGTAATACACGCATAAAAAGAACGGAGGTGTCTTAAATGTCAC
This sequence comes from Exiguobacterium sp. s168, assembly GCF_018619035.1. NCBI lineage: Bacteria > Bacillati > Bacillota > Bacilli > Caryophanales > Exiguobacterium > Exiguobacterium sp. s168. The sequence continues at coordinate 39,167 of NZ_JACSNE010000023.1, forward strand.
GTATTGGTAAAAAGCCAGTCGTCATCCCAGCAGGCGTTACAGTAACAGTTGAAAACAACACGGTTACGGTAAAAGGTCCTAAAGGGGAACTCACACGCGAGTTCAGCCCAGCTATGGCGATCAACGTAGAAGGTAATGAATTGACTGTCACTCGTCCGAACGACGAGAAAGCAAGCCGTACGATCCACGGAACGACTCGTGCGCTTATCGCGAACATGGTCGAAGGTGTAAACAACGGTTTCGCTAAGACACTCGATATCCAAGGTGTTGGTTACCGTGCACAAAAGCAAGGTAACAAAATCGTACTCAACCTCGGTTACTCACACCCAATCGAGTACACTCCGGAACAAGGCATCGAAGTCGAAGTTCCTACGAATACGCAACTCATCGTTCGCGGAATCAGCAAAGAACGTGTTGGTCACGTCGCTGCATTGATCCGTTCGTACCGTCAGCCTGAGCCATACAAAGGTAAAGGTATTCGTTACAGTGATGAAGTCGTTCGTCGTAAAGAAGGTAAAACAGGTAAGTAATTCGCAAATGCGAATTGACCGGAAAGGAGTGGCATAAATGATCTCAAAGGCAGATAAAAACGCTACGCGTAAAAAACGTCATGGTCGTGTCCGTCGTACAATCATCGGGACTGCAACACGTCCACGTATGAACGTATTCCGTTCGAACAAGAACATTTACGTACAAGTCATTGACGATGCAACACATGCAACACTCGCATCTGCATCATCACTCGACCTTGAAAAAGGCAACACGACTGACGCTGCAACAGCAGTTGGTAAGCTTGCAGCTGAGCGCGCTCTTGAAAAGGGTATTGAAACAGTCGTTTTCGACCGTGGAGGATATCTCTATCATGGACGTATCAAAGCTGTAGCTGAAGCAGCTCGTGAAGCTGGTCTCAAATTCTAATAGAAAAGGAGGGAACCTCTACATGCGCCAGTTAGAAATTAACATGGATCAACTCGAAGAACGCGTTGTTACCGTAAACCGCGTCGCGAAAGTAGTAAAAGGTGGCCGTCGCTTCCGTTTTGCTGCACTCGTCGTCGTTGGTGACAAGAATGGTCACGTAGGTTTCGGTACGGGTAAAGCTCAGGAAGTGCCTGAAGCGATCCGTAAAGCAATCGAAGATGCTAAGAAAAACATGGTTAACGTTCCAATCGTTAACACAACAATTCCACACGAAGTCAACGGTGTATTCGGTGCAGGTCACGTCTTCTTGAAGCCTGCTTCTGAAGGTACTGGAGTCATCGCTGGTGGTCCAGTTCGTGCGGTTCTCGAATTAGCGGGAATCAACGACATTCTTTCAAAATCACTTGGATCAAGCACTCCAATCAACATGGTTCGTGCGACTGTCGAAGGTCTCACATCACTCAAACGTGCTGAAGAAGTTGCGAAACTCCGCGGTAAAACCGTCGAAGAACTTCGCGGTTAAGAAAGGGAGGGAAAACAGATGGCGAAACTCGCAGTTACCCTCACACGCAGCATGATCGGTCGTCCGGAGAACCAACGCGTTACTACTCGTACGCTTGGTCTCCGTAAGATGCACCAGACTGTTGTCGTACCTGACAACGCTGCTATGCGTGGGATGATTAACCACGTGTCACACTTAGTGACAGTAAAAGAAATTCAAGAGTAATAGTTCGATATAATTTTATGAGGAGGTGCCCCACTATGAAACTCCATGAATTGAAACCAGCTGCTGGTTCACGTTCAGAACGCAACCGTGTAGGTCGCGGTATGTCTTCTGGTAACGGTAAGACTTCTGGCCGTGGTCACAAAGGTCAAAAAGCTCGTTCAGGCGGTGGTGTTCGTCCAGGTTTCGAAGGTGGACAAAACCCACTTTACCGTCGTTTACCAAAACGCGGCTTCAACAACCCAACTCGTAAAGAGTTCGCGGTCATTAACCTTGACACACTCAACCGTTTTGAAGAAGGAACTGAAATCACTCCAGAACTTCTTGTCGAGACTCGTACAGTCAAAGGCATGAAAGACGGCGTTAAGATCCTTTCTAACGGTAAGATCGAAAAGAAACTAACAGTTAAAGCTCATAAGTTCTCCGAAGCTGCGAAGCAAGCGATCGAAGCTGCCGGCGGTACGGTTGAGGTGATCTAATGTTTCAAGCGATCTCCAATATGTGGCGCGTAGCTGACATTCGTCGGCGCATTCTCTTTACCTTGGCATTGGTCATCGTGTTCCGGATCGGAGCACATATCCCGGTGCCGATGGTAAACACGGAAGTGTTCAAGATCGACCAGAATGGTATTCTTGGTTTCTTGAACTCGTTCGGTGGGAATGCTTTGCAGAATTTCTCACTCTTTGCGATGGGAATCATGCCGTATATCACGGCCTCGATCGTTGTCCAACTCTTACAGATGGACGTTGTTCCAAAGTTTGCCGAATGGGCAAAACAAGGAGAGGCGGGCCGTAAGAAGTTAGCAACGGTAACGCGCTATGGAACGATCGTACTCGGCTTAGTCCAAGCGTTTGGAATCGCGCTTGGATTTAACCGTATCTACCCAGGTCTTGTCGACGAACAGTTCGGCACCTGGACATACGTTATGATTGCACTCGTATTGACAGCGGGAACAGCATTCTTGATGTTCATCGGTGAACTCATCACGGAGAAGGGCATTGGTAACGGGATATCAATGATCATCTTCGCCGGGATCGTCGCGGGCTTCCCGAATGCATTCCGCCAGATTTACGAAACGAAGCTCCAAAATGCAGGGGATGCTTTGTTTGTAAACGTGCTTTATATCGTACTCTTGCTTTTAATCATTATCGCGGTCATCGTCGGAGTCATCTACGTCCAGCAAGCTGCACGTAAGATTCCGATTCAGTACGCTAAGCGTACGGTGAACCGGACACCAGTTGGCGGTCAATCGGCACACTTGCCGATCAAATTGAACGCTGCCGGTGTTATTCCAGTCATCTTCGCGGTGTCGTTCATGGTGACGCCACCAACGATTGCGAGTTTCTTTGCAAGTCCGGAAACGGCAACGAAGATCCGTGACATCTTCGACTACACGAGTCCAATCGGTATGTCGATCTATGTGGCACTGATCATCGCGTTCTCGTACTTCTACACATTTGTTCAGGTGAACCCGGAACAAATGGCAGAGAACCTTCAAAAACAAGGCGGATACATTCCTGGTATTCGTCCTGGTAAGCAAACGGAGCAGTACATCACGAAGATTCTATACCGTCTGACATTCTTCGGTTCACTCTTCCTCGCTGTCATCGCGGTGACGCCGACATTCTTTATTAAGTTTGCTGGCTTACCGAACTCGGTGCAGATTGGTGGAACGAGCTTGTTGATCGTCATCGGTGTAGGACTAGAGACGATGAAACAGATTGAAAGCCAATTGGTTAAACGACACTACAAAGGCTTTATCCGATAAGGCGGGAGGAAGGGGACCATCCCTTTCCTTTCTGTTGTGTCTATAGAGCTATAGAAGTGGAGGCTACCGACATGAATCTAGTATTGATGGGTTTGCCGGGTGCTGGTAAAGGAACGCAGGCTGCGAAAATCATCGAAGACTATGCGATCCCCCATATCTCGACAGGCGACATGTTCCGCGCGGCGATCAAAGATTCAACGCCACTCGGACAAGAAGCGAAATCATACATGGATAAAGGGGAACTCGTTCCGGACGAAGTCACAATCGGCATCGTACGTGAGCGTCTCGCCAAAGAAGACTGTGCAAATGGTTTTCTCCTTGACGGTTTCCCACGCACAGCGAAACAAGCAGATGCTCTTGAAGCATTACTTGAAGATCTGGGCAAACAAATTGATCACGTCATCCACATCGGTGTAGACCCGGAGAAACTTGTCCCTCGTTTGACAGGTCGCCGGATTTGCCCAACTTGCGGAGCAACGTATCATGTTCTCTATAACCCACCAAAAGTGGAGGGGATCTGTGATATCGACGGATCAGCACTTGTACAACGTGAAGATGACCAAGAGGAGACAGTACGTCGTCGCTTGGAAGTCAACGTCGCTCAAGCGCAACCTTTGATTGACTTTTACGCAGAAAAAGGGTATCTTCGTAATTTGGACGGTGATCGTCCAATCAACGATGTATATTCCGATGTTCAGGCACTCCTTGGTGATCAGTAATGATCATCACGAAAGCGCCGCGTGAAATCGACATCATGCGTAAAGCAGGACAAATCGTCGCCCGGACGCATAAGGAGCTTCAAGCTCACATTCGCCCAGGTATCACGACGGGGCAACTCGACGCGATCGCTGAACGCTATATTCGATGTCAAGGGGCAACACCATCGTTTAAAGGGTATAATGGTTTCACGGGTAGCATCTGTGCTTCCGTGAACGAAGAGCTTGTCCATGGTATTCCGGGAGATCGTGTACTTCAGGACGGTGACATCATCTCGATTGACATCGGAGCAGAGTACAATGGGTATCACGGAGATTCAGCCTGGACATATCCGGTAGGTACAATCTCTGAAGAGACGAAGCGGTTACTTGACGTAACTGAAGAATCTCTGTATAAAGGATTGGAGCGCGCCAAAGCTGGCGTGCACCTGACAGATATTTCGCATGCGATTCAGTCACATGTTGAAGCAGCGAATTTTTCTGTAGTCCGCGAATATGTGGGCCACGGCGTGGGACAAAATTTGCATGAAGATCCGCAAATTCCACATTATGGACCACCGGGGAAAGGGCCGCGCCTGAAAACCGGCATGACACTGGCAATTGAGCCAATGGTCAACGTCGGGAAACGCTATGTTCGCACACTATCCGACAATTGGACGGTAGTGACGGTGGACGGTAGCATGTGCGCCCACTTTGAGCACACCATCGCCATCACAGACGACGGCTACGAGATCTTAACGGTCGATGCAGAGTGAGCTGTGCGCGTTATTGGTGTCACCTTTCTATAAGCCAGTATCCACTCGTGTTTGTGACCGATGATCTCTCAATGGCTCTTGTAGAAAGCCCCTAGCGCTACAAATCGTCTGGGCTCCCAATCAACTTTATAGAGAAAGGGGTATAATTGATGGCGAAACAAGATGTAATCGAAGTGGAAGGTACGGTTATCGAGCCGCTTCCAAACGCGATGTTTAAGGTGGAGTTAGAAAACGGCCACACGGTCCTCGCGCACGTCTCAGGAAAAATTCGGATGCACTTCATTCGGATCTTGCCAGGAGATAAAGTAACGGTTGAGTTGTCACCATACGACTTGACTCGCGGACGGATCACATACCGTTTCAAATAAAAACTCCGATTTTTTCAGGAGGAGGTATTCACAATGAAAGTAAGACCTTCGGTTAAACCGATCTGTGAAAAATGTAAAGTTATCCGCCGTAAAGGCAAAGTAATGGTTATTTGCGAAAACCCTAAGCATAAACAAAAACAAGGGTAATTAAACAAGGAGGTGCACACATGGCACGTATTGCTGGTGTAGATATTCCACGTGAGAAACGCATCGTCATCTCACTCACTTACATCTATGGTGTTGGTAAAACGACTGCTCAAAAAGTCTTGAAAGAAACTGGTATCTCTGAAGATACTCGTACTCGCGACTTGACTGAGGAACAATTGAACCAACTTCGTGATGGTTTAGACAAAATCAAAGTTGAGGGTGACCTTCGTCGTGAAATCTCACTCAACATCAAACGTTTGATCGAAATCGGTTGCTACCGTGGTGTTCGTCACCGTCGTGGTCTTCCAGTTCGTGGTCAAAACACTAAAAACAACTCGCGTACTCGTAAAGGCCCACGCCGTACAGTAGCGAACAAGAAGAAGTAAGGGAGGGTAAACTAAGATGGCAAAACGCAAACAGAACGTTCGTAGTAAACGTAAAGTCAAAAAGAATATTGAATCTGGTATCGTGCATATCCGTTCAACATTCAACAACACGATCGTTACGATCACTGATATGCAAGGGAATGCAATCTCTTGGGCAACTGCAGGTAACATGGGCTTCAAAGGCTCACGTAAATCGACTCCTTTCGCTGCACAAATGGCATCTGAAACAGCTGCTAAAACAGCAATGGATAACGGTATGCGTACTGTAGAAGTTAACGTTAAAGGTCCTGGTGCAGGTCGTGAAGCAGCTATCCGTGCTCTTCAAGCAATCGGTCTCGAAGTCACTGCAATCCGTGACGTTACTCCAGTACCACACAACGGTTGCCGCCCTCCAAAACGTCGTCGCGTGTAACCCGTCTTGTACTGCAGAGCGGGGATTCGAGTAGACTTTTGTTGATCGTTTGACCAAGCAAGGCAGTAGAAACGTACACAAGGCGGTTGGCGATTGAACGCGATGGCCAACATGACGATATTCAAGGAGGGGTTCAGATGATCGAAATCGAAAAACCGAAGATTGAAACGATCGAGTTAAGCGAGAACGCTACGTTTGGTAAATTCGTAGTTGAGCCGCTTGAGCGTGGATTCGGTACAACGCTTGGTAACTCATTGCGTCGTATCCTATTGTCTTCACTTCCGGGTGCTGCAGTCACTGCAGTCCAAATCGATGGCGTTCTTCATGAGTTCTCGACGATTGATGGCGTTGTAGAAGACGTTACCCAAATCATCTTGAACCTTAAGAAACTCGCCCTCAAAGTGTACTCGGAAGAAGAGAAAACGCTTGAGATCGATATTCAAGGCGCTGGTGTTGTCACTGCTGCGAACATTACGCATGACAGCGACGTCGAAATCCTCAACCCAGAACTTCACATTGCAACGCTTGCAGAAGGTGCATCACTTCATATGCGTCTAACAGCACGCCGTGGTCGTGGATATGTTCAGGCTGAAGATAACAAACGGGACGATATGCCAATCGGTGTAATCCCAATCGACTCGATTTACACGCCAATTCAACGTGTAAATTATCAAGTTGAAAAAACACGTGTCGGTCAAGATGCGAGCTTCGATAAGTTGACGCTTGATGTTTGGACGGACGGTTCAATCCGCCCTGAAGAAGCAGTGTCACTCGGTGCGAAAATCATGACAGAACACTTAAACATCTTTGTTGGTCTTACGGACGAAGCGCTCCATGCTGAAATCATGGTCGAAAAGGAAGAAGATCAAAAAGAAAAAGTACTCGAAATGACGATCGAAGAACTCGATCTCTCAGTTCGTTCGTACAACTGTTTGAAACGCGCTGGTATCAACACGGTTCAAGAACTCGCGAACAAGAGCGAAGACGAGATGATGAAAGTCCGTAACCTCGGACGTAAATCACTCGAGGAAGTTCAAGCGAAACTCGACGAACTCGGACTAGGCTTGCGCAAAGAAGACTAATACTATTAATTGCACGAAGGAGGGAATCCATCCATGGCATACTCGAAATTAGGCCGTACAAGCTCACAACGTAAGGCACTTTTGCGTGACCTTGCGACTGATCTCATCATCAATGAGCGTATCCAAACTACAGAACAAAAAGCGAAGGAACTTCGTCCAGTCGTAGAGAAACTCATCACTTTAGGTAAACGCGGTGATCTCCACGCTCGTCGTCAAGTTGCATCGTTCGTTCGCCGTGAAGCTGCTGGTCAAAACGCAGAGGGCAAAGCACAAGACGCGATCCAAAAATTATTCGCTGATGTGGCTCCACGTTTTGCTGAGCGTCAAGGTGGTTACACACGCATCATGAAAATGGGACCACGTCGTGGTGACGGCGCAGAAATGGTCATCATCGAACTCGTTTAATCCTCATTAAATGATTCGCCATAAAAGGGCAGTGCGTATCCCGCTTCTGCCCTTTTGCTACAAAATGAAAGTATTGATTTGATGAAGGAGGAGAGATCATGGACAAGCTGATTGAACTGGAACAGGTCACCTATCGGTATCCGGAACAGGAGCAAGCAGCCCTACACGAGGTCTCTCTGACGATTCGTTCAGGTGAATGGGTCGCCATCGTTGGTCACAACGGCTCTGGAAAATCAACGCTGACGAAATTGTTTAATGGATTGTTGTTACCGGAGACAGGGACCGTTACGGTTGCTGAGCGCTTTTCAAGTGCGAATCCGGAGCAACTGTGGGAGATGCGCCGAGCAATCGGCATCGTCTTCCAAAATCCAGATAATCAATTCGTTGGCACGACCGTGCGCGACGACGTGGCATTTGCTCTAGAAAACTGGGGTGTGCCACGCGAGGAAATGGTTCGTCGTATCGACGACAGTCTAGCGCGCGTTGGCCTTACGGATTTTGTTGATCGGGAACCCCATCAACTATCCGGCGGACAGAAGCAGCGTGTCGCAATCGCTTCGGCGCTTGCGATGCGCCCTGATGTTCTCGTGCTCGATGAAGCTACATCGATGCTTGATCCATTAGCACGACAAGAGGTCATGTCGACCGTTCAGGAACTCCATGCGACTCACCCAATGGCGGTCATCGCGATTACACACGAATTAGACGAAGTATTACGGGCTAGTCGTGTCATCGTCATGGATGCCGGGAAAATCGTATTAGAAGGATCCCCTCAGGAAGTCTTTCGTCATGCATCGTTCTTAGAAGACATCGGACTCGATGTTCCATTCGTTGTTCGGGTACAAGAACGTTTACGGGCGCAAGGTCTCTCACTCGAGGAGACGATACTAGATGAAAGAGAATTGGTGAACCGTTTATGCCAATCTTAATCCAGGAATTAAATTATACGTATCAACTCAATAGTCCGTTCGAACGAGTCGCGCTACGTGATGTGAATCTTGAGATTCCGTCAGGGGCGCTTGTTGCGTTTGTAGGGCATACCGGATCCGGGAAATCGACGCTCGTGCAGCACATCAATGGGTTGCTCAAGCCGACAGCGGGGAAGGTACAAGTCGATGACATCATCGTCGAACCGAAGAAAAAACAGGACCTCAAGCCATTAAGACGTCGCGTCGGGCTTGTTTTTCAATATCCGGAATATCAATTGTTCGAAGAGACGGTCTTAAAGGATGTCATGTTCGGTCCGATGAACTTCGGTCATGATGCCGCGATGGCTGAGCAATTAGCGAAAGAGGCATTACGGACTGTCGGACTCGATGAAGTTTTTTGGAGTCGTTCGCCGTTTGACCTGTCTGGTGGGCAAATGAGGCGTGTTGCAATTGCCGGCGTACTCGCTAGTCAACCAGACGTGTTGATCGTCGATGAGCCGACGGCAGGACTCGATCCGCAAGGGCGCAAGCATATGCTGAGTCTGTTTGCCCGGCTCCATGCTGAAACCGGTATGACGTTGCTCCTGATCACGCACGACATGGATCAGGTGCTTGAGTATGCTGAGCGTGTGATCGTCATGGAAGATGCCCAGGTGGCGTTTGACGGGCTACCGCTTGATCTGTTTAAAGAAGGGACATTGCTCGAGCAATTCCACCTCGATCTCCCGCACGTCCTATCGCTTGCTTGGCAAGTCGCTGATCGGCGTGGATTGCAACGACCGGAGATCCGGACGGAGACCGAATTGATCGAGTGGTTGATGACGAAAGGGGTGAGCGAATGATCGTCGGACAACATATTCCCGGTCAGTCGTACTTGCATCGGTCGTCGGCACTTGCGAAGATCATCTTTGCTTTCTGCTTCATTCCGCTCGTCTTTCTCGCAAACAATGCAGCAACGAACATCTTTTTACTTGTCTTTACGTTCTTAGCACTCATGAGTAGTCGGTTACCACTTCGGTATGTTCTAAAAGGACTGCGACCGATTCTTTTCCTGATCGTCTTTACGTTCGTCATCCAGCTGTTCTTCACGCGCGAAGGGTCTGTCCTCTTTGAGTTCGGCTGGCTTCGGATCTACGAAGAAGGACTGCGACTCGCGATCATCGTCTCATTACGTTTCTTCTATCTTGTCTCGATCACGACACTCGTCACGCTGACGACCTCACCGATCGAATTGACAGATGCGATTGAGTTGTTATTAAAGCCGTTCAAGGTCGTCCGTGTTCCAACGCATGAGATCGCCTTAATGTTATCGATCTCACTTCGGTTCTTACCAACCTTAGCGGAGGAGACGGAGAAAATCATGAAGGCACAGCAAGCACGTGGTGTTGATTTATCGGCAGGACCGATCAAGGAACGTTTACGGGCGATCATTCCGTTATTGATTCCGTTGTTCATCTCCGCCTTTAAGCGGGCAGAGGATCTTGCGACAGCAATGGAAGCGCGGGGATACCGTGGAGGAGAGGGACGGACACGCTTACGGGAGTCCAAGTGGACGATGCGGGATACAGGTCTGATGATCCTACTCGTCCTCCTAACGATCAGTTTAGTAGGATTGCGAGGGATCGGTTAATGCGTCGTTTAAAATGTACGATTCAGTATGACGGAACCGGCTACGCCGGATATCAGGTGCAACCAAACGGATTGACGATTCAAGAAGTAATTGAAACGACGCTTGCGCGGATGCACAAACATCCCGTCAAGATCATCGGGTCGGGACGGACGGATGCGAGGGTGCATGCCTACGGGCAAGTCATTCATTTTGATACGGAACTAGCGATTCCACCGGAGAACGTCGTCAAGGCACTGAATACGCTCTTACCAGCGGATATTCGTGTCCGGAGCTGCGAGGAGGTCGAACCGACCTTTGAAGCGCGTTACGATGTCGTGGGGAAGGAATACCGCTATTTCGTCCGCCGCGAAGAAAATGCGTTTCGTCGGAATCTATCGGTTCATATTCCGTATCCGCTCGATCTCGAGCGCATCCGTCAAGGGATGGCACATCTCGTCGGCACGCACGATTTCAGTTCGTTCTGTGTCGCGAAGACGGAAACGGATAACCGGGTCCGGACGATTTACGAGGCAGAGTTGATGACAGTCGGTGACGAACTCGTCTTTCGGTTCCAGGGCAGTGGGTTTCTCTATAATCAAATCCGGATCATGGTCGGGACGTTACTTGACGTCGGACGCGGTCGTTTTGCACCAGAGGACATTAAAAAAATGTTACTGGCAAAGGACCGGAACGTCGCAGGCGTGACAGCGCCTCCCCATGGACTCTATCTATGGGAAGTTTTCTATCCGGAGTGAAAAAAGGCAATTGACATTGGCTATTAAAAAACATACAATGTTTATTGGCATTTCATTTATTATGAAACCACAATCTTAGCCCCGTACACCTAAGATTATGATAGATTCACCTAGTGAATAAATGAAAAATCAAAAACAGAACTTTTAATTCCTTAGGAGGTATTTTACATGCGCACAACTTTCATGGCGAAAGCTACTGATGTAGAACGCAAATGGCTCCTTATCGACGCTGAAGGTAAAACACTCGGTCGCCTTGCGAGCGAAGTTTCATCACTTCTCCGTGGTAAGCACAAGCCTACGTTCACACCACACGTTGACTGTGGGGATAACGTTATCCTCATCAACGTTGAGAAAATCGTTTTAACTGGTAACAAACTCGACAAAAAAGTCTACTACCGTCACTCTGGTCATCCAGGCGGCTTAAAGCAGACTGTTGCACGCGATATGCTTGCTAACAAACCTGAGCGCATGCTTGAACTCGCGATCAAAGGGATGCTTCCAAAAGGTAGCCTCGGTCGTCAAATGTTCAACAAACTCCACGTCTACGCTGGAGCTGCACACAAGCACGAAGCACAACAACCAGAAGTTTACGAACTTCGCGGTTAATACGAATTTAGGAGGAACTACACGATGGCAGATGTACGTTACTACGGCACTGGTCGCCGGAAACACGCGGCAGCGCGCGTTTTCCTCGTTGCTGGAGACGGTAAAGTCACAGTTAACGGTCGCGATATCAGCGAATACTTCGGTTATGAGACATTGATCATGACTGCAAAAGAACCACTCGTAATCACAGAAACAGAAGGCAAGTACGATGTAATCGTAACGGTCAAAGGCGGCGGCTTCACTGGTCAAGCAGGCGCTATCCGTCACGGTATCTCACGTGCTCTTCTTCAAGCGGATCCAGAATTCCGCGGCGCACTCAAAGCGAAAGGCTTCTTGACTCGTGATGCTCGTATGAAAGAGCGTAAAAAATACGGTCTTAAAGCAGCTCGTCGTGCACCACAATTCTCGAAACGTTAATTCTTTTCGAATCCCTCTCACCCTTGTGGTGGGAGGTTTTTTTATGCACTAAAAAACCGCTCTCCTGACGAAGTGTCAGAACAGCGATTCAAGTCAAGTCGACGGAGTGGAGCGTAATCGGTGCAATATCGTCAGAAGAACGTAGAGGATGACGATCGTCAGCGGGATGCTCCAAACAAAGAGAGATTGTATGAATTGGGTAGGTGTATGTGCCGTCGCTTGACCGACACGTCCTGTAAAAGCGGTTTCTTCACTTAAGACGGTTGCATTGTCCGGTAACTTCGTCTCGGTAGCGACAGTCGGTTGCAGCGTCAGATACAGGACGAAGCTAAGATGTAAGAGACAGGTGACGCCAAGTGTCCAAATGATGCGTTTTTTCATAGGATGCTCCTTTTGATATGAGTTAAAATCATTCTGCATTCCATAAGTATAGCGGATTTTGTTTTCGGGAACAGGAGACAAAGGGAGTGAGCATAGATGGCATTATCGATCAGCTGGTTACTCGAGCGAGCGAATCGGAAGTTGAATGCTTCGGGACTTTCGCGAGAAGTCGCCAAACGGACGCAAGAGGTCATTCGGGAGATGCATGCGCAAGGGATTTATGTAGGCGTCGCACAAGGGTACCGATCCATTGCAGAACAGAATCGGTTGTACGCACAGGGACGGACACTACCGGGACCAATTGTAACGAATGCACGTGGGGGACAATCCAATCATAATCGCGGAATTGCCGTCGACCTCTTTCAATATTCCAAAGACGGTACACAAGCGCTGTTTCGAAACGACCAAAGCTTTCAAAAGATTGTTGCTGCGATGAAACGACGTGGCTTTTCTTGGGGTGGGGACTGGACGAGCTTTAAGGATTATCCACACTTTGAATTACTAGGAGTGTCTGAAGAAACGCCGAATCACTCTCGTGCGATCGTTCCGTATCCAGGTCGTCCGTTGTATCAAGGTGCAGCCAATATGAATCCGCGGGATATCGAACGAATTCAGCGTGCAGTCAAAGCAACCGTGACTCGGCGCTTTGATGCAGAGACGGCTCAGAAGGTGCGCGCCTATCAAACACGTCAAGGACTTGATGTCGATGGTGTCGTGGGTCCTAGTACATGGAACCGAATGTTCTAAAACGAGCGAATGATCGAGTGAAATGATGAAAACCGACACTGGACATGGAAAAGTCATCCTTTCCGGTGTCGAAATGTGCAAGCGCTCTCTTATTTTTGTTATACTAATAAGGATTAAATCGAACGTTTTCAGGGGGAAGGCACTATGTTGAATGAACAAGAAATTCGCGAGGTAGTCGGAACGCTCGTCGATCCGACGATTGACCGCCCGCTTGCAGATACGAACGGCATTCGTGACGTCCGGATTAAAGGTGATTATGTCAGTCTGAAAATCGCTTTAGCTCAATCTGGTTCTGGGGAGCAACTCGTGCTCCAACAGCAAATCGTCAAGGAACTAAAAGAAAAAGGATTCAAGACGGTTGGACTCCGTTTTGAGGCACTTGGTGATCATGGGATTCAAGCAGCGATGACACCGTCGATCCTCAAACCAGAATCGGGTACGACGTTCATCGCGATCGCTTCCGGTAAAGGGGGCGTCGGGAAATCGACGGTTTCCGTTAACTTAGCAGTCGCCCTCGCACGAGCAGGGAAGAAAGTCGGGTTGATCGACGCCGATATCTACGGCTTTAGTGTTCCAGACATGATGGGAATCGAAACACGTCCGACTGTCGTTAACGACCGAATCGTTCCACCAGAACGCTTTGGCGTCAAAGTCATCTCGATGGGCTTCTTCGTTGAAGATAATGCACCCGTCATCTGGCGGGGACCAATGCTCGGGAAGATGCTGAACAACTTCTTCGCGGACGTCGAATGGGGCGATCTCGATTACTTGTTGCTTGATCTTCCGCCGGGAACAGGGGATGTTGCGCTCGATATTCATTCGATGCTCCCAAGTTGTCAGGAAGTCATCGTCACGACACCTCACGCGACAGCGGCTTTTGTTGCAGCACGAGCAGGAGCAATGGCGATCAAGACGAACCACCGTCTCCTCGGTATCGTCGAGAACATGGCATACTTTGAAAGCAAAGTGACAGGTGAAAAAGAATATGTCTTCGGCAGTGGTGGCGGAGAGAGGTTGTCAGAAGCGTTAAAAACCGATATTCTAGCTAAGATTCCACTTGGACAACCATATGCGAATGATGCGGACTTCGCCCCATCGATCTATCGCGATGATCATCCATTTGAGACGTACTATAATGAACTCGCCACGCGTGTCATCGAAAAAGTAGAGGGATAAGAATGAAGATTAAAGGATTTTTGAAGCTGTTTTGGATGACGCTCCTAATCGGAACGCTCGCCGGCTTCGTGTTTAACTTGGTAGCAGAACCTGGATATATCCGAAATCAATCGATTAGCGGATATGTGACGGCTCTCTCCTACAGTAGTACGTGGACAGCCATCAGTTTGATGGGATTCTTCTCGTACTTGATCTTACATCGCGTCGGACTCGATTTATTCCGAGGCGCAAAGCTTTGGAATCGTGTCCAGATCGTCTTGATCGCATTTGCGCTATTTGATGGTGTCTATCTACGCGGATTAGCATACGGCTTTGATAAAACGAGCCTTTATATTGGTGAGATGGTCGTCTTGCTTTTAATTGCATTCTTAGTCGCGCGGACGAAAGCACGGGAAACGAACTTTACAGCGTTCATTCCAACCTTGTTCCTCATGACAGTCATCACGTTGATCGAATGGGTACCTGCTTTGCAGGCAACACAAGATAAACGGATGTTATGGGCGGCGCTTGCGACACTTTTAATCTGTAATGCGTATCAGATTCTAATGCTGCATCGCTTGCAAGAAAAGCCGGCTTCTCAAGGACAATCACAAAAACAGGCGTAACGAAAAAGACCCGCGAACGGGTAGTGTTTTACCGGTTCAAGCGGGTCTATCTTTTTTCTAAAGTTTTTTTAGAAAAACAGTTGACGAAAAAAACAAGAGTTGATATATTAATACATGTCGCTGAGGCACACGCCAAACGCGAGCGTCACAGACGAAAAAAACTTCAAAAAAGTAATTGACATCACATATTACTTTACTGTAAGATTTAAAAGTCGTCAAATGACATATTGGACTTTGAAAACTGAACGATGAGGCAAAAATCGTATTCTACGGAATACAAAAATGAATGAAGCGCAAGCTTCGTCAATCGTGACTTCGGTCACACAACGAGCAAGTCAAACACTTCATGGAGAGTTTGATCCTGGCTCAGGACGAACGCTGGCGGCGTGCCTAATACATGCAAGTCGAGCGCAG
>NZ_JACSNE010000024.1:0-54476 GCF_018619035.1 Exiguobacterium sp. s168
GTCATTTTATCGGGTGACCACTCAATCATCATAAAAGAGGGCTTTTTTTAATTCAAGGCCTCAGAAATCTTCCTAACAGGAATGCTCCTCACTTAATCTATTATAAAGCGTTCGCCTTACCATCATGATGGTCAAATACGTAGACTCAACACTAGATGTAGGGATAGTCATTGATTTTATAGTTTTTTGATTTTAAGCGTTTAGATTTGTTCCTGCGGAAGCTATAATACATCCGATTAAGAAGCTAAAAAAGCCACCATTAATATCCTACATTAACTCTTGTATACCTTCTCTTCTCCTTTCTCACTTATTGTATCAAAGTTTTGTACGACCAAGGGGGTGAATTCTTCCTGCTTTATGAAATTGCTTTTTATCTATATCCCTATTAACAAAGAAGAAATACAAAACGCCTTTTTCTTGTTGTATCCATTAACATGTTAAGATGTCCCCACGTTGATTTTATTCACTATTCTACAAACAGATCTTTCAACCATCCGACAATATTTTAAGAAAGTCTTCTTCAAAATGCTTGACTCCATCTTCATCCACTAAAAAGAAGATGTGATTCTTAGGGGGATCATCGCTAAGTGATACATGAATCCACTTGTTTCATTTACTTTTCATTATTAGGGTATTCTAGGTAATTTGTTGGATCGACTATCGTTAGAACGTAGTATCCGGTTTATTTTCTTAATAGCCTTCTTCGTCTGAAATATCTCCCGAATCAATATCGATCCCCCGCCTATTCATGCATTGAACTTAGATGTCCCAAAGTCATTGAGTTAATGTTCCTGTGACTATACATCACTGATACTATTTAAGATATGACGCAAATAGACATTTTTATCAAGCTACCGTAATTCTTACCAATAGTCCTCATAACTTAAAGCGTTATAACAATGGGATCCGCATGTTCAGAGTTGATTTATCTGTTAAATTTTTCTCGTATGTCGTATTTTTTATACATTTCCCCTTTTCTTATCCAACTTAGTTTTATGAAATGACGGTTTGTCAAATTAAGCGCAACACTCCTTCGGAAAAGACCTCATATGCAGTCTTTCCAATCCAAACACTTTCTTGGTCGATTGTTGATTCTAGAAAGTGCGTGATTTAATTCTGTCTTGTTGATCATTCCGAAGTTGGTTCCCTTTGGGAAGAACTCACGGAGAAGACCATTGGCATTCTCATTGCTGCCACGTTGCCATGAAGAATAGGGATCCGTGAAGTACATTGGGATACCAAGAGAGTCCTGTATCCGTTCGTGACAGCTGATCGAGCGGGCATCGCTGCGATTCTTGAACTCATGGAACGCATTCCAGCGACTGACTTCCGCGGAACGATCAAGCTCGCTTTTTCAATCGAAGAAGAAATCGGTTGTCGTGGTGCAGAATTGATGGACGCGTCCTTTTTAGAGGACGTCGACGCAGCAATCGTCTTTGATCGCCGCGGTACACGCGACATCGTTACAGGGTGTCACGTCGAGTTTGATTTTTGTGAGACAGCTTTTGGTGCATGTTTTGAGCAAGCCGGTATGTTGAGTGATATGCCGAATTGGCGAACGACACGGTACGGAGGAAGCAGTGATACGAAACTATTCGCACTACGAGCTATTCCAGCTGTCAACTTGTCCGTTGGTTATCTGCACGAGCATACGGATTTTGAACAGGTTGATTTCGCGGCGACGCTCGAAACCGTCCGTTTGGTCGAAACATTACTTCATCACCGATTGCTCGAGCGCTATTTCGCTGAGCAGACAAAAAATCCAACTCTAGGCGGATATACCGAGTAATGGATTCCAAATATAGTAAAAAGGAGAGGTGAGAGGAGACGATTCAATGTGGATCATTCTGGGTTTACTGGCGATTGGATTTACGGCACTGAATATTATCTTTTATGTGATCGGTAAGGACTATCGTTTTCTGATGGTGCTCGGACTAAGTTTGACGGCACTGACGCTGTGCGCGGAATACCGACTCGTTGCGGAATTCGTGGCACGGGAGGACTGGGCAGCGTTACAGGACGTCGTACCGGGCATGGAGCGGGCACTGTGGGTATTGACGTTCATCTCGATCGGATTAAATGTATTGCCGCTACTGTTAGACTACCGAAAGAATCGATCTCGTTAACGAACCGAAGAGGAGCTGAATCCTGATGAGCTATACATTTTCACCGCTGACACAACGACAGGCGGAACAGGTCGCCTACGAGTGGCAATATGACGGGGCGTTTGCATTTTATGATATGCCGAATGACGAAGAAGATTTAGTAGAATTTCTCGATCCAGCAAAGCGGACGGAACATTATTTTGCTGTGTTGGATGGGGAAGAATTGGTTGGCTATTATGTATTTGAACCAAACGCAGACGTCGTTGACGTCGGGCTTGGCATGCGGCCGGACTTGACCGGGCGAGGAAATAGTACGGCATTTTTAGAAGCCGGTCTTGCGTTCATCATGGACCGGTATGCACCTAAACAAATCGAATTAGCTGTCGCGACATTCAACGAGCGGGCGATTCGCTTGTATACGAAAAGTGGCTTCCTTCCAGTAGAACGGTTCCAACAGGCGACGAACGGTGGAAGCTATGAATTTTTGAAAATGCGTTTATCGATAGGAGTGATATCATGACAATCGAACAACGATTATTCGAGGCAGCGACGAATTTGATCAATAGCAGATATCCGAATGGATGGGGTGGGGCAGCAGCGATGGCGACCGATGACGGTCAAATCTTGACGAGCGTGGCGCCAGAAGTATTGAACGCTTCGACCGAGTTATGCATAGAAACCGGAGCGATTCTTGAGGCACACAAACTCAATTGCCGCATCACGCATACGATGTGTGTCGTTCGGGATGACGAACAAGCATCTTTTAAAATTTTGACGCCGTGTGGAGTCTGTCAGGAACGATTGAATTATTTTGGACCGGACGTCCTAGCGGCAGTGACGAACTCTGAACAAACCATTCTGTTTAAATCACTCCAAGAGCTTCAACCCTATCATTGGTCACACGCTTATTCGACTGAAACGTAAATGATAAGAGGAAACGTATGTAATGAGAAGGAGATGATCAGATGGTACGTTGTACGAATTGCCAGTATAAGTTCAAAACAAAAGAAGTGCTTGCTGTCGGATTTGCGAAACATGGGAAAGCATGTCCGAACTGCGGCGTGAAGCAATACATCTCGAAAGACTCGCAACATTACTTATCGCTCGGATACGTCAGTCTCTTGTTCGTCTTGATCCTACCGTTCGTCATCAAACTGAGCGACAAAGAAGAGACGATCTGGTAAAGCATTACGCGCATGCCTGAAAACGACAGGGTGCGCGTTTTGTCTTATACTCGGGGCAAAGGAGCTGGGAAACATGCAAACCGTATACGATGCAACCGTACAAAACGCAGCGGGCGAGACTGTTTCATTAGGTGACTATGCTGGACGAGTCCTCGTGATCGTCAACACGGCAAGCAAATGTGGGCTCGTCAAACAACTTGGCGAACTGCAGGCATTGTACGATAAATATGACGAGCAGGGAGTCACGGTGCTTGGCTTTCCGTGCGATCAATTCAATCAGCAGGAGTTCGCGAGTCAGGAAGAGACGATGCAGTTCTGTCAGCTGAACTATGGCGTGACGTTTCCGATGTTTCAGAAGATCGACGTCAATGGACCGGACGAGCATCCGCTTTATACGTTCTTGAAGAAAGAACAGTCCGGCTTGCTGTCGTCGAAAATCAAATGGAACTACACGAAGTTTTTAATCGATCGCCAAGGACGTGTCGTACGTCGGTTCAGTCCGGTCGATTCCGTCCAGTCAGTTGAAAGAACGCTATCTTTGTATTTATAATCATAGTAACCGTCCGGCGCGAGCCGTTGGGCGGGACGAACGAATACCCTACCTTTGGCGAGGTAGGGCTTTTTTATGTCATTCAGCGTTGAACGAATCAAATGAATACGTGACAATCGCATCACTTCGTTTATGTCCGAGGTCGATCAAGACTGGTGGCCGGGGAGACAAGACATGAAAATCCTGTTCGAACGCCCGGAGCCAGTAATGGATCCAGTCTTTTGTAGGATCGAGTCCCATCATTTCACGTGCGAACGTCAGTAGCTTTGAATCGGTCAGCGTCAGAAGTGGAATCGGATTGATCTCGACATCTTCTTTTAGTTCATAGAGGTCCGGTGAACGAAGCAGAATCGCATCCGCTTCGAAGGTCAATCGGAAGTAATTGCAACTGTAGTCACCAACGATGACCATCGTCTCCTCCGTATGCCCACGGAAATGAAATATCAATCTGTTACCATTTGCGACATCCATCAAGAACTGATCGAGTCCGATGTTGTAATCCTCGCGAAACTGCAGTTTTTCAAGCGTGATTTCTTGCATGATTTAGCCTCCTGTCCGAGTTTGTCGCTCTTCTATCAAAACGGTTTGGCGCGTTGCTAGGCGAGACGAACTGATTAATAAGACGATACCGAGTAACAATAACGAGATCCCGAACCAAGCCGTGCCACTTAACTGTTCGCCGAGGACGAACACACCGAGCAAAGCAGCCGTCAATGGTTCACCGAGCGAGAGCGTGACGGCAGTCGACGACGGTACGTTCGATAGCCCTTTTGCGAATAACCAGTAAGCAAGCCCGGTCGCAACGACGCCGAGATGGAGGCTGATTCCGGCACCACGTGACGTGAACAGCCAGGAGAGATCGAATAAGAAGAGTAAAGGTGACAACAGAACAGCGCTCGTCGTGAAAATGACGGCAACGACCGACAGCGGCGCGTGTGTCTTGACGAGGTCTCGACTGACGAATGTATACCCGGCAAACGATAGTCCGGCACCTAGTGCGAGGACGATTCCGATTGGATCAATTGCGACCGTTCCTTGATTGTTCAGAAGCAACAGACAACCGGTGATCGATAATCCGGTTGAAGCCCACCACAGCAACGCCGGACGTTTTTTTAGGAACAGCCACTCGATACATCCGGAAAAAATCGGCGCGCTACCGATCGCGACGACGGTACCGACGGCGACACCCGTCATTAAAACAGCCGAGAAGAACAAGGGCTGGTAAGCTGCCATGCTGACGGCAGCAAGTAAAATCGTCCGCAGTGGCCAGTCGCGTAACGTCAGCGTTCCTTTGAAGAGAACGAGACAGAGTAAGAACAGTCCGCCGACAGCCAGACGAACGGCACCAATTGCAATCGGGTGTGCATCTTCTGGCGCAAAGGCTTGTGAGGTCCCCGTCGTACCCCAAAAGATCGCAGCAAGTAATATGAGCAACATCGATGATGATTTAGACATGAGTCACCTCTTCGAATGCAATTTTTTTAATGATATTAGAACGAGAATACCACAGAAAGAGTAAAATGGAATACACCAAATAATTGAAAAAATGGTATGGTGTATAGGGTAAAATCGTATTATTCACGAATGTGAAGGTGAAAAGGATGGGGACCCATGAAACAAATGAACCAAATCGAAGCAATACTTGACGTCTTAACACAAAAAATCAATCACGGATCGACCTTCATTCAGCGGCGATACGACACAGGAGTCGCTCAATTCAATCTGAATGATCCGGTGACGGAACAGGCGATTCAGTCGTTTGAAAAACAGTTCAAGTTAACGTTACCAAGTGAATATAAGACATTCCTTCGTTTACATGACGGAGCGGAGTTGTTCATGATTCAAGGTCTTGGCATCGAACTCTATCCGCTTGAAAAAGTCATTGAATTGACGATCCAGGCTAAAGAGGACGACCTGATCCATGAAGACTACGATCATTTCTTGATGATTGGCGAAATGAACGAAGGATACGTCTTGATCCATACGGAAGATGCGAAGACGGAGGAGACGCCGTATATGCACTGGATGTTTCATGAGTTGTCGACAGAGGAAACTGACCCAATCGGACAGAACTTCGGCACGTTTCTTGAATATGCGATCATTGCGCAAGGGGATATGTTCTGGGAGTTCAAGGACTTCTCGATTGCAACAGATGCTTATTATGTAGAGGACTACAATTCCGAAGAGGAAGTGAGCAAACCTCGACCAATTCGTTTCGTCGACTCGGTTCGCGTTGAAATCGAGTATCCGATTGCGAAGAAAAATGCTTGTTTCTCGGTTAAGATTTTCGAAGGAAAACAAGAAAAAGAACGTCTTGGCAGTAGCTACGACTCGGATTCGTGTTTTGAAAAAGTGATGCAATCGGTTCGGGAATATCTAATGGCAGAGAGATTTCAGTATTCATCGATCATGGTCTTTCAAAAAGAACACCGATTTTGGCAGAACGATGACGAGACGGGTGACTCGTTGATTCGCAACCATAATCCGCAACGTCAAGGACTGAGCTTCGATGGATATCGTGCTTTCGTCGAGGAGCCACCTCGCCCACTCCCAGGGTGGGAATGATTCAGAAATTTCTTCACACAGAACGGAGTTTTACAGATGAAAAAATGGTTGTTATTCCCCATGATACTTTGTTTGAGCGGTTGTATGATTCAACCGCAAAGTGGGAGTGAGACGAATGAGACATCCTTCAAAGGGACTACGAAAGAGGGACTCGTCTTTGAATACAAATTGACGAACACAGGAGACCATGCATTTGATGTCGTAGCTCGCTCTGGGCATTTGTTGAATGTCATCGTTCGTGAGAGCAAATCAAGGACTGTCGTCTTCGATTCAAGAAAGCAACAGAGTAAAACAAGCCAACAAAAGAAACGCGTCAAAGCATCAGAAACCGTCGTTCTCAAACAAACGGTACAAGGCGGGACAATCGAACCGGGTACATACGATATCGAATATCTCGTTGAGGAGAAAGAACAGTACAGCGACAGTTCTAGTTCAGTAGAGGATATGGAAGAGAAATTAAAATGATTTACGCCTCTGGTGAATGACTTCTTTAATAAATATCTTAGAACCTCATACAGGTTTCAGTACGAATGATGTTATTAGTAACATGAGACGTACAAAAGTGGTCCATGTGAAGCTGGTTTTTATCCGTTAGGCATCTAACGGATGAAAATCAGCTTTTTTGTTTATTAATGATGCTTCGCGACACTGTTCTATCAACTGACGATCAATCAATCCTACGGACCACGCATCCCGTTACTCGTCGCGACGATTGGACGGGAGCGAATGTCTGCGTTACTGGACTTTGTGAATGAGGAAATTACAACAAGCAGGAAATCAAGGGACCAAGCCTGAAATGAAGGACAAAACCTTATTTTTATATATAGAAATTTAATTTCAAAATTAAATAAATAATATTGAATTAAAATTTCTTAATTGTATAATAAAGGGAGGGAAGAGAAAGGGTGAAGCAGATGTTAGATCAATTAGCAACGGAACGTCGGAATGAACAGACGATGCGACTCGATGAAATGACTGTCGAGGATGTCTTACGGGTGATGAACGCTGAGGATCAAACGGTCGCGACGGTCATTCGGGAACAAATTCCCGTCATCGCGGACGTCGTCAAACACGTCATTGCATCATTCAAAAATGGAGGACGCTTGATTTACATCGGTGCTGGTACGAGCGGGCGGCTCGGGATTCTCGATGCGGCAGAATGTGTGCCGACGTTCGGTGTCTCACCAGACATGGTCGTCGGTTTGATTGCTGGCGGCGAACGCGCGTTAATCAAAGCGGTCGAGGGTGCAGAGGATAGTCGGACGCTTGCCGTCGACGATTTGAAAGCGCTCCAGCTAGAAGCACGTGATACGGTGATCGGCATCGCAGCAAGCGGACGGACGCCATATGTCATCGGTGGGCTTGATTACGCGAAGGAAATCGGAGCGGTGACAGCAGCGATTTCTTGTAACACCAATGCGGTCATCAGTCGGCATGCACGCTATGCAATCGAAGTCGAAACAGGTCCGGAAGTCTTGACGGGGTCAACAAGACTAAAGGCTGGAACGGCGCAAAAGCTCGTCTTGAACATGATTTCGACAGCGGCGATGATCGGTGTCGGTAAGGTCTATCAAAATTTGATGGTCGACGTCCAGTCAACGAACGAAAAGCTCGAGATCCGGGCGAAGCGGATGATCAGTGAGGCAACAGGAGTCGATGCTGTAACGGCGGAACGCGTCTTCCATGAAGCGCACGGACACGTCAAGACGGCAATCGTCATGATTCTTGCAAATGTTCCGTATACGGAAGCCGTCGAACGATTACAGCAAGCGAACGGATTCGTCCGAGACGCACTCTAAGGGGGAAACACGATGAAGAAGGAAGAAGTGCTGGCACACGCGATTCTCGAGCGCGTCGGTGGAAAAGATAATCTCCGGCAGCTTGCGCACTGTATGACGCGGGTTCGTTTATCGCTAAAGGATCCGACGCAAGCCAATATCGATGCGTTAAAGCGGATTGATGGGGTCATGGGGGTCATTGATGACGAGACGTTACAAATCGTCGTCGGTCCGGGAACGGTCAATCGGGTAGCCGACCACTTAAGTCGTGAGACGGGACTCGCGATCGGGGAAGAGTCCGTTGATCCAAACTTGACGCCAGAAGAACGAGCCACCGTCGAACGGCAAAAAGTAAAAGCGAAACAACAGTCACCGTTCAAACGCTTCTTGCGCCGAATCGGGAACATCTTCATCCCGCTCATTCCGGGACTCGTTGCTTCGGGAATCATCAACGGCGGTGCGAACTTCGCGAAAAATGCGGGTGTCGATGCAACGCAGACATGGATGCAGATTTTACTCTTGATCGGTGGGACGGTCTTTGCATATCTCGCAATCCTTGTCGGTTGGAATACGGCGAAGGAGTTCGGCGGAACACCGGTGCTCGGGGCGATTGCCGGTGGGATTCTATTCAACCCCGTGCTTGCGGACATCACGATTTACGGGGAACCGCTCGTTCCAGGCAGGGGCGGTTTGTTTGGTGTCATCTTCGCGGCGTGGTTGATGACGTATCTTGAGAAACACATCCGTCGCTTCATGTTCGCATCGATCGACATCATCTTCACGCCACTGTTGACGGTGCTGATCGTCGGATTCGCCTCGCTTTATGCGATCATGCCGGTTGCCGGACTGCTGTCAGACGGCATCATGAAAGCAATCAATGCCGTGCTTGAGGTCGGTGGACCACTTGCCGGGGCAGTACTGGCCGGCTTCTTCCTACCACTCGTCATGGTCGGTCTCCATCACGGACTGACACCGATCCATCTCGAGTTCTTGAACACGATTGGAAATACGCCACTCTTACCGATTCTTGCGATGGCAGGAGCGGGTCAAGTCGGGGCGGCAATGGCGATTTTCGTCAAGACGCGCAATCCGCGCCTGCGTAACATCATCAAAGGTGCGATTCCGGTCGGATTCCTCGGAATCGGTGAACCGTTGTTATACGGTGTTACGTTGCCGCTCGGTCGTCCGTTCGTAACGGCATGTCTCGGCGCAGCAGTTGGTGGTGCCTTCCAAGCAACGATGAAGACGACGGCGCTTGGCGTCGGCGTATCCGGTTTATCATTGACACCGTTGATCGACAACGGGATGTACTTGACGTACATCGGTGGTCTCATCATCTCATACGCGGCAGGATTCCTGTTCACGTACTGGTTCGGTTTTAAAGAAGAGATGGCAGACGGTATTTAAGGTGTTGACCAGCAGTTGAATCCTTCCCAAAAGAAGGAATCAGCTGCTTTTTCTCTAAGTAGAGAAGTGAAGGAGTGAGTCGATGAAAGGATTATCAATCTATTTAAGTGAACCGATCACAGACGAGACGAGCGAGTGGCTACAGCGGATGCGTGTTGTTGGTTTTACGTCGCTCTTTACATCGCTACATATTCCCGAGGACGATTCTTCACTGTACGTCGAACGCTTGCAAGCACTCGGTCGCTTAGCACGTGAGCTCGGTTTCGAACTCGTGGCGGACATCGCACCAGCGTCGCTCGCGACGCTCGGCAAGACATGGGAGACTGCAGCGACGTTAACGGACTGGGGTGTGACGGGACTCCGTCTTGATTACGGTATCAGTCCGCAGCAAATCGCGACGTTATCGAACCAAATGATGGTTGCGCTGAACGCCAGTACGTTAACAGCAGACGAATTGACGGAGATGAAGGCACATGGTCTGCGAATCGATCAAACGGAAGCGTGGCATAATTTTTATCCGCGACCGGAAACGGGACTCGACCGGATATGGTTTGAGGAAAAGAATGCCTGGTTGCAGACGCAAGGATTACGGGTTCAAGCGTTCATACCGGGTGACGAGACACTCCGTGGACCGTTGTTTGAGACGTTACCGACACTTGAAGAACACCGAAATGCGGCACCGTTCGCCAGTTACATCGACTTACAATCGACCGTTGATCGAATTCTTGTTGGGGATCCACGATTGACGGAGGCGACGATCCGGCAATTCGAAGCAGAGCAAGACGGAATCATCGTACTGCGGGCACTCGCGAACGGACAGCAAGCACAACGGGAGACGGAAACGAATCGGTTTGATCCGGCGCGGGATGTCATTCGATCCGTCGAGTCGCGGATGAAGCCGTCGACGATCGATCTAACACCGCAAGATCCGTCTGCCCGTCCGCTTGGAACGATCACGATCGATAATGAAAAATACGGACGATACGCGGGCGAGGTTCAAATCACGAAACGTAATTTGTCGGCAGATGAGCGAGTCAACGTCATCGGACGCGTGATTGAGGCTGATCAACCATTGATCGCACGGCTTGGTCCAGGAAGTAAGTTCCGTATCGAATGGGTGACGCCATGAAGCAGCTCGTTGCGGAACGACTCGCCTATCTGTACCGAGGAGAGCTGTTCACGGTCGTCACGATTTTACCGCTCAGCTGGGTTGGTAATCGTGTCTTTCCACGACTGCAGTTATTTGAGCTCAGTGCATTTTGGATGTCACTGTTTTTGTTTGAGCTGTTGTTGATTCAAGGAGCTTGGTATTGGTATAGCAAGTCAAGGCGTCTGAAGAAGGAAGGAACGTCGATCACCCCGAAACCCGTCGTCCGACGATTACGTCACTGTCGTGTCATCAATATAGGTTTGCTCGTCCTGACAGCGTGTGCGTTCGGAATCGATTGGATGCGTTTCCGATCTGAGCTTCCCGTCTCCGGAACACAACTTGCCTTGTTATTATATGTCTGTGCGATTCTTGAATATATCAATTATTTCCATATCCAACTTATGTACGATAACCGGTCAGATGTGCAATACTTAATACGGAACAGACGTTTGAAACGATCAGCATTGAATAAGGATATGCAACGACTTCGTAAAGTAGTCTAAGGGTTCATAGAAAATAGGAGGGATTGTATGCTCGATATGCTCATTCGTGGCTATCGAAAGTTACGGAAGTTAAGAGGACGTTAATAAGTTTTGCAAAATGGATGGTATGGAGTGTGATGAAAAGTGAAACGAATTGGTTTACTCATCATGTTAAGTCTATTGATTGGAAGTGCGATGCCACTCGATGGACAGGCGAAATCGACGTCAAAGAAGGAAACGATTTGTATTGATCCAGGTCATCAAAAAAAGCAAAACTTAGCAAAAGAACCGGTCGCTCCACGTTCGAAGGTCATGAAAGTGAAAGTGAGCGCGGGGACGAGCGGAGTAAAGACGAAAATTCCAGAGTATAAACTGAATTTACAAGTCGGATTGAAATTAAAAGCTGCATTAGTGAAAAAGGGATATCGGGTACATATGACGCGAACGACACACGATGTCAACATCAGTAATGCAGAGCGTGCAAAATATTGTAATGCGAAGAAAGCTGCCTTAACCGTTCGGATTCATGCAGACGGAAGCACGGATCGAAAGGTAGAAGGAATCTCCGTCTTATATCCAGATGATCAAGTGACGAAGGCGATCAATAAGACGAGTAAAAAACAAGCAACCATCATGTTGAAGCACTTAATTGAATCAACGAAGGCGAAAAAGAGTTACGGAACTGGACTTGTTCCACGAAAAGATTTGACGGGTTTCAATTGGTCGAAGACTCCTGTTGTGTTGATTGAAATGGGCTTTATGTCAAATCCAACAGAAGATCAAAAATTAGCATCTGATAGTTATCAAAAAAAGCTCGTGAACGGGATGGTAAAAGGGATTGATGCGTCGCTAAAATAAAGAGGCAATAAATCATCGATGATTAAAAAGGGGGAAAATTCGATGAAGAATACAAGTTGGTTAAATCCACCGACACGTATCGAACAGGAAACACCATTACGCTTCATGACGGATCCGGATACGGATTTTTGGTGCAATACCCATTATCAGTTCAACCGTCTGACGGGGCATGCACTGTTGCAGGATTCTCCGGAAGGGGAGTTCAAATGCCGGATCGAAGTAAAGTTAAATCCGAATGCGACATATGATCAAGCGGGGATTTTGCTTTATGTGAACGACGATCACTGGGTGAAGGTCTCGGCTGAGTTCATTCCGGATGGTCCATCGCATCTTGGTGCCGTCGTGACGAGCTTTGGGTACTCGGACTGGTCGTGCCGGGATGTCGACGATACGCTGTTTGATGCACCGCTTGTCTTTGAACTCCACTATCTCAATCAAGATGTCACGTTGTATCACGTAACAGGAGAGCACAAAGAGCAACTCCGGATCGCACACTTACATGACGTGACCGATTTGAAGATTGGACCGTATGCGTGTAGTCCGGATGTAGAAGCGGCAGGGTGTGAAGTGGAAGTACTAGATTTCTCATTAGAGACAATCGTTAAATAAAACGCCATAGCAAATGGACCGATGTCAGGCATCGGTCCATTTTTTGATCGTAACTAGAGACTAATCAAAACTTAGCTGCTTGTTCTGGCATCTGTCCTGTATATGACGATTGTGGTCTGAAGATCCGGTTGTCTTGCGATTGTTCGAGGATGTGTGCCGTCCAGCCAATGATACGGCTAGAGGTGAACGTCGGTGTGAACAGTTCTTTCGGAATGTCGAGTCCTTTTAAGACGGCCGCCGCGAAGAATTCAACGTTCGTATACAGTTTTCTACCCGGTTTGTATTCTTCGAGCAAATCAATCGCCGTTTGCTCCATTTGTGTAATCAGGTTGAACCAATCGCTCTCTTGCGCGAGATCTTTTGAAACGACTTTTAAGGCTTCTGAACGCGGATCGCGTGTTTTGTAGACACGGTGACCAAAGCCCATCAGTTTTTCGCCTTTTTCTAACTTGTTCCGGATCCAAGGTTCGATGTTATCGATCGTTCCGATTTCATCAATCATCTCAATGACTTCTGACGGGGCGCCACCATGAAGCGGTCCTTTCATGGAACCAATCGCAGCACAGACGCCAGAAATGATTTCCGATTCCGTCGAGACGACGACACGGGAAGCGAACGTCGAAGCATTCATACCGTGTTCAATTGTTAAGATCAGATACGCCGTCAATGCTTTTATCTCGACGTCACTCGGTAATTGTCCTTTGATCATATAGATGTAATTCGCGACATGATCGAGTTCCGGATTTGGTTCGATGAAGTCAGCACCTTGATTTTTTTGATATTTATAGGCAATGATTGTTGGTAAGAGTGCTGTTACGTGCATCGCTTGATCAATTGTCGGTGGCCAAGCGAAAGCGGGTGTACCAAGTGCCGAGATTGCTGTTCGCATCGTACTCATGACATCCATCTCGTTCGGCAATGTATCGAGAATCGTTTTAACGTAAGAAGGAAGTTCACGGTAGCTCGTCATCTGTTCTTTGAACGTGACCAATTCCGATTCAGTTGGGAATTCACCATTCCAGATGAAATACACGACTTCTTCGAATGAATAGGATAATGCGAGTTCCTTTGCCCAGTGTCCGCGATAAATAAGGTGACCTAACGTTCCATCGACTAAACCGATTTGTGTTTCAGCGGCAATGACGCCTTCGAGTCCTTTTTTGTATTCCATCTTCAACACTCCTTTTCTGATACCTATAGTCAGTATGACTTACAACGACACCAAATCACCAGTTATTTGAATACGTTTCCAAAATTATTCTGAGGTGTTCTATAATCAAAGAAGAAATTATAATGGTTTAATAGAAAATTGTATCTACTATGACGTACATAGTTGAAGAAGGAGTACAGATGAATAAAGCAATGATCATTCGCTTATTGGGATTTTTCTTTGTATTAAATGTTTTTTTAATGATTGATTTGTTCTTTTCGGTGAGCCGAACGATTCTTGAGCCACTGGCATTAGTCGTTGCTTCATTGACCATGTTCATTCCTGTGAAACGGCTCAAGCCACTAGAAGAACAAACGCTGTCGGTTTTCAAATCGAGTATCGCTATCATAATAGGGATGCTCTTGATGAGCGGATTATTCTTACCCATTGTATTCATCTTTGGATGAATAACTATGTTAAATTGCATTACATTTGATAGAGATTTAACTATTGATCCGAAAATTTCACCAGGCGTTATTTAGGAATACGACGTGGAATAGACGTATTTTTGGCTGAGATGCCTGATTTGTTCGACTATGTGAGATTCTAAAGGACTGGTGGAGTCAATGATGTGATCTGCGTAAAAACGGAGTGATTTATGGCTTCCGATCATGACCGCATACTGTGCTCCTTTGAATAGCTCGATATCATTTGCGTCATTCCCGAAAGCAATGTATCCCTCGTTCTCGATACCGAGTGTTTGTAAAGCAGTCCGTTTATTGATGCTGGTTGGACTGATGTCCAATACCTGTTCCGATCCATGGTGGTGTACGATGACATCTATTCGTAGCAGCTCGTTTTCTAAGGCTTTCAGATTATTGGCACTCAAAATGAGCATTTTTATGATGCGATCATGGTGAGCTAGCGGAACGTTTTGTGCCGTCTTAGCCGGATCTAGATTGTTCAGTATAGGATGGTCTTGAGGTCCGTTATATGTATAATCCCAATCACTATCGATTAAATATGTGGCTTTGTGCTTGTCGAGTAATTCCGTGATAAGGGAAAGCTCACGATCGTCGAACGATTTCGACTGAATGATCGTTTGTTCCGATGCGACCAACGATCCGTTTCCGCCGATTAAGATATGGTCGTGGAATGAAGGATGAATGACGGGTAGCATGTCACGGATAGGACGTGCCGAAGCAAAAATTACACGGTGCCCGTCGTCCTCGACTGCGTGAAGCGCCTGTACGATGTCTTGAGACATCGGTTCTCCTTTGAAACATATTGTTCCATCGAGATCAAATACAAAATTCATAAACAACCCTCCAAAAGTCAGTTGATGCACTTATCATAACAAATATTTACAGATAAAATACCAATTCTTTATTTTGAGAAAACAAAAAGACTCCAGTCAATGCTGAAGTCTAATCATTGGTATTTTATGCTAAAAACGTATCTCGCTGGTCCTGACGTTTATCAATCATGATCTGTGCTGCCGGAATGTTAGCAGTCTGCAACACATCAATTGTGTCTCGGGGAAATTCATCACTACCAACGATGTAGAACAACCCTTCCTTGTCCGCTGTCATCGCTTTGACAGCATCGTAGTAAGCGGAGCGACTCTCGACAAAAGCGGGGCTAAACTGCTCGTGCGAAGGAAGCTGAGTTTTGAATAGTTCAGTGCGCGCCGAGTCGACATTCAACGAGTGCATGTGCGGAATACCACTTCTGTCAGCCTGATGTTGCAGGATGATTGGTCGAAACGTTGCCAGACCGACGCCGGCTGACAGTAAGTACACCGAACGATTTTCCCGGCGTAGTGGAATGTTCGAGTGCGTCTTAAACAAAGCAATCTTCTCACCCATTTTCAACTGCCGAAGTGTCTCCTTAAAGACGGAACATTCCGGTTTAATCCGCGTCGTGATGCCGATCGTTCCTTCATGAGGGAGTGTCGAGATCGACATATGCCGAATCAGACTGCGGTTCGGCTTTTCGCCTGCATTAAAACCTTCTAGCGCCATATGCGTATGGGCGCCTTCCTCCCAAATAAAATCATCTGGGCGTTTTAAATGAAACGTATAGGTGTGTTCGCCTTCTTGCGTTACCTGTTCTAGTGGTAGCCAATCGATCTGCATCATTCATTCCTCATTTCTATATAAAGTATCAATACACAGCAATCGGACCATATGGCCCTTCGATGATCTCAAGTCGTGTCTCGAAAATCTCGGATAATAGCGCTTCATCCATGACTTCGGCGACCGTTCCGAAAGCGGCAATTTGTCCGTCCTTCATCGCACAGATGTGATCGGCATATTTCGCGGCAAAATTGATGTCGTGCAAGACGGTGATGATCGTTCGTCCGAACGTATCAGCGACGTGTCGCAGGTACCCCATCATCTGGACTGAGCGAGCGATATCAAGGTTATTAAGTGGTTCGTCGAGTAAGACGTATTCCGTTTCCTGACAGAGTACCATCGCAACATACGCCCGTTGCCGCTGACCGCCCGATAATTCATCGAGATAGCGATTCTCAAGCGACGTCAGCTCGAGAAAATCGATGTATTTCGAGATGATTGTTTCGTCGTCCGCTGTCAGGCGACCTTGTGAGTAGGGGAACCGTCCGAAGCCGACGAGCTGCCGGACCGTCAGCCGCGTTACGAAATGGTTTTCCTGTCGCAAGATCGTGATGATCTTTGCTAAGTCTTTCGATTTACTACTTGTCACATCCATCCCGGCGACTTCAATCTGCCCGGCATCGAGATCAAGCAACCGGCCGATCATCATCAACGTTGTCGACTTGCCGGCACCGTTTGGACCAATCAATGCCGTGAACCCGCCTTTTGGAATCGTTAAATCAATTGGACCGATTCGGACGTCGTCCGTATACGATTTTTTTACTTGTTCGAGTGATATCATAGGGACCTCTTTCTAAGCAACACGACAAGGAAAATCAGACCGCCGAACAGTTCGATGATGACGGAGACGACGCTTGGCGTGTTGAAAATGTGATACATGAAGAAATAAGCACTTGTTAAAACGAAGAAACCAATTGCGAATGCCATCGGGAAAACGTATTTGTGATCGTACGTCGCAGCGACCTGATAACTGAGAGTCGCGATCAAGAAACCGAAGAACGTCAATGGTCCGATCAATGCCGTCGACATTGACATCAGGAGTGAAATCAGGATCAAGAAGTAGATGACACTGCCGCGATGATTGACACCGAACGATGTCGCGACGTCTTTTCCAAGCGCGACGACGTTCAGTCGTCTTGACGAGAAGTAGAGCAACAGACCAACGATGAGGACGACCGGAATGACAATCGGGAAGTAAGATGCGTCGGCATTCGTGACCGAACCGAATAATCGTGCTTGTAAGATATCGAATTCGGACGGTGCAAGCATCTTTCGCATGAATGACGATAGCGAGTTCAGACCAGTGCCGAGAATGATTCCGACGAGCAACATCAGCTGCAGGTTCGCGTATTTTCCGGACAACAACCATCCGTATAATAAGAGGCTCATCGCGAGCATGATTGCGACCTGTGTCAAAAAGGCGCTCGTGCCGGTAAAGCCGACGAGTGCTCCCGCACCGAAGAAAAAGATCATCGATGTCTGGATCGTCGAGTAGAGAGCATCAAAACCAAGCAGGGACGGTGTGATGATCCGGTTACTCGTGACCGAATGAAAGGCGACGGTCGCAAGACTTTGGCAAATTGCCGCGATCGCCATCGTGATGACGGCGGTGATCCGGCGTTCGACGACCGGCCAAAAGGACGGAGAATCAAACGGAACCGGGTTATTGTAGAGCAAGAGACCGATCGTACTGAGCACTCCGCCGCTGAGGAACAGGATGAGGAGAATCCAGTAGCGGCGCTCGAGTCGTTTCGACTGAAACGCAGACGCCCGGCGATTGGTTTCACGTGTAACGCTCGGTTGAATTCGTGTATGTTCCTGTTGTTTAATCACGGTACTCACCTGACACCTCCAGTCTTCCGTCGACGTAACAGAATGATGATGAAGACGGCTGCTCCGACCGTTCCGAGAATCAAGGAGACCGGCAGTTCAAACGGACGGATGATCGTGCGTGAAATCAGATCACTGATTAAAATCGTCGCCATCCCAATCAGACAGACCCACGGCAGATTACTACGGAGATTGTCACCGCGAAACATCGAGACGATGTTCGGAACGATCAAGCCAAGGAACGGTAGGTTGCCGATGACGGTCGCGACGACACCGACTGATAGGGCAATCAGCCCGGTCGCGATCAGCATCAGTCGATTGTAGTTGACGCCAAGGCTCGTCGCAATGTCTTCGCCGAGTCCGACGAGCGTCAAGCGACTCGCGAGAAAGAAGATACAGACCGTGACACCGATGATGATCCAGAGGTATTCGTAGCGACCGATCTGGACGGACGCGAACGAGCCGACGAACCAGCCTTCGATCGCTTGGCTGGCACGGAAGAACAACCCGAGAAACGTCGATATCGCGGAGATGACGGCTCCGAGCATCAGTCCGATGATTGGAACAATCAACGATGACCGCAATCGGACCGAACGGAGAAACCAGAAGAAGACCATCGTTCCGATGAATGCAAAAAGAATAGCACCGCTCATCCGCATCATCAACGATGGTGCCGGAACGAGTAAGTAAACGGCTAACAGTCCGAGTCCCGCCCATTCGATCGTTCCCGTCGTCGTCGGTTCAACGAGCCGGTTTTGCGTGATCAGTTGCATGACGAGTCCAGCCATTGCCATCGCAGCACCCGTCAGCATCAAGGCAAGTGTCCGCGGAACACGTGTGATCCAGAACATATCGAAATCGTTCGCGGCACTCCGCAGTTCGTAGACACCCGTGAAGAGAGACGCGGTTGCGAGCGCTAAGACGAGACATAAAGTAAAGACGAACGGCTTCGTCCAAACGACAGAAAAGGAAGGTCGAGCGGGTGGCTCAACTCTTCCATTCATTTGTTGCTGTGCGTGTGCCATTACTTCTCGAGCGCTTTCGCGATGTCAGTGAAGAATTCCGAGTACGTCTGGATCGATTCATTCAAGTACGTATCTTTTGGTGCGTAGACGATATTGTCGTCTTTGATTGCTTTTGTTTTCTGCAGGGCAGGCGCGCGGTCGATGACGTCTTGCGCCGGCACGGCACCTTCAGCGTTTCCAAGTGGTGCGTCGCGGTCAAGGACGAGTAACCAGTCCGGGTTACTTTGAGCAATCGCTTCGACCGAGACTTCGTCCCCTTGGTCGTTGCCCGATTTTTGTTTGACTTCGAGGGCTGGTTTCCAGTCGAACAGATCATACATCGGTCCGAAGACACGTCCACTCATCGGAGCCGAGAATCCGATATCGCCGCCTGAGACGATGACCGACATGACGCTGTCCTGTCCGTTATACGATTTTTTAACGTCTTTGATCGATTGCTCAAGCGTCGTGACGAGCTGATCCGCTTCTTGTTTCTTATCGAAGATTTGTCCGAGTGTTTCAGTCGTATCTTCAAGTCCTTTGACGAGTAACTCACCTGGCGTACCGGAGTCTTCCGGTAAAGCGATGTCAAGATCGATGACAGCGGCGTTCGGGACGAGTTTTTTGATGTCTTCGTAATGATCAGCGAAACGCTGGCCGACGATGACGACGTCTGGATTGACACCAGCAATCGCTTCGAGATTCGGTTCGAAGTGCATGCCGACATCGACGATATCCTTATCTTTCGCATACGGTGACTCAGCCGGAAGTAGTCCGACTGGTGCTGCTGCGAGTTCGACGTCCCATGCGGCAAGCGTCTCGAATGTCCGGTTGTCGAGTGCGACGACCTTCTTCGGATCAACCGGGACGTTGACCGTTCCATGTGCGTCCTTGATTTTGACCGTCTTCGGTGCTTCCGCGTCCTTCTTCGTGTCTGCTTCTCCTGCGTTCCCGCATGCCGCCAGTAAGACAGCAAGCGAACTCACGACGAGTGGTGTTTTCCATTTCCCCATGATGATTCAGCTCCTCTTGTTTAATTTGATAAAGCATAAATCACGGATTAAGTAGCAGATGGATTATGTAGTTCTATCTGAGTCATCTGTTCTCAATAAGTGATAATGATTATCATTGTCATGTTCATTGAGAATGATAGCAGACGATTTTAGAAGACGCAATGCTCATTTCCAGTCAAATGGCTGTCCGAATTTTTACCTTCTATAAACTATACGAAAATAAAAAAATGATAATCTTTCTCATTTAGGACTAGAAATAGGACCATCGAACGTTTTTACAAAAACAGGTTTAAACGATAGTCAAAAGAGAAAGTGGTAATAAATGTAACCTTTTTGTTTTTCAAATCAGAGACGCTACAGAAGATGACTTCGAAATGAGGTGCTGTATGAATCAACCATTTGAAGACTTGAAGATGTATCAAAATTTTGATGAATTGGCGGATGATGTTCTCGATTTCGCAAAAGAGATTCTACCGGACCAGATGCTGTATTTATCAGCAATCGAAGCAGGACAACAACGGATGTTGAAGATCGCGAACGATAAAGCAGATATCCCGATGGTGGAAGGCATGCAGATTGAACTGAACCAATCGTTATGTAAGCTGATTGATTTCGAGACGAGACAGCCGGTCGTGCTCGAAGATATTCCGAATGCGGAACAACTGGGCGACTGGCGAAAGGGTTTGGAGGAGGCTCACGTCCGCTCCTACTTGGGTATTCCAATCGTCTTGACGAGCGGGGAGACGTTCGGCACATTATGTGCAATCAATAATCGGGTCAGCTTGTATGAACAGAAGAATGTTCAGCTATTGCAACGGATCGTCCGACTCTTCTTGTACTATTTGGAGCTTGAGCGTCATGCTTGGAAGGACGCGTTGACAGGACTGCATAATCGACGGTACTTAACGAAGCAGTTCGAGGAGCATCCCGGGCAAACTGGGGCCGTCTTCTTCCTTGATCTCGATGGCTTTAAGCAGGTCAATGACGTCTATGGACACGAGACCGGGGACATCGTCCTGCAAGAAGTCGCACAACGCTTGCGACAGTTCGTCCGCGAACAAGATGATGCGATGGCCGTACGTCTAGGCGGTGATGAATTCATCCTCCATTTCGGTCATTCGGATTCAAGGGCAGGGTGGGAACGACTCGCAGAGCGGATCGTCACTGCGTTAAGTGAGTGGGAAACGGACTACCGCGTGTCGACGAGTATCGGGATCGTGATGTATGACACTGCGTTCCGTCCAGAGTTGCATGCCTTATTACAACAGGCGGATGTTGCGTTATATGCCGCTAAGTCGTCTGGGAAGAATACGTATCAGTTCTATGAGATGGCGAAGAAATGAACGGAATATCAAAAGACCTGACGCTTCTGAATCCCTTCAGAAACGATCAGGTCTTTTAGTTGCCATGAAGACGGTAGACGATCCGAATGATGTACTTTTTTGGAAGCTCAGGGTATTTGAGGCATAACGTCTCGACGCATGTCACGGGATCTTCATTCTCTAACAAGCGGATGGCGTCCTTTACGACTGGATCATGTGGTTCGGTGACTTCGGAAGCTTTAACAGTGGAGTCGCTCGATTGATGAATCAGATAAAACAATAGCGTATGTACAGATACGAGCACGACTTTTGTCGCAAGCGAGATTGTAATGGACTCCACGTAGAGATCCATCCAGAGTAAGACGCTCAAACTGACGGAACCGTTCACGACAGCAAACAGTATGTTCGAGAAACGACGCTTAAACAGTCCGCCAAGCGCACGCATCATCCCGTCAAAGACGACGCTGACGACCAGGCTAGCGAGATAGAAACATACGAGAAACACCAGACAACCAACGAACGAATCGTAGGACACATCTCCGACGTAGAAAATCAGTCCATCGATCATCAGTAAAGGGAGCACTAAGAGCAGACTGAGCAACACAAGCGAGACGGAGGAAACCAGTCGTGACATCCTATCATCCTTTCCGTGCAATTGATTTCGTTAAACAAGAAACGCAGCATACAAACTAGGGTACCGCTTAACACAGCTGATTACAATTATTGACATAAAAGAGGCGTACACAGAACGTTGCTCAGTTCAACGTGGAAATCCTGTCAAAAAGCGTCTTTTCGTCCAGTTAACATCTGGATTATCCATTGACAATCCTTCCCTTTCCCTCTTACAATTGAAAATGATTATCAATACAAGTTGGGAGTTCTGTCTACCATGAACGTTAACCGTAAAAAATTACTGATTTCTACCGTCTCGATCCTGTCTTTGACATCATTATTGATCGGCTGCTCGAATCCGGGCGAGTCGACAGGAGAGCGAAAAGATAAAGATACATTGACGCTCGCGTGGCCACGCGACGTCGGAACGATGAACCCGCACGTCTACAACCCATCACAACTGTTCGCGCAGTCGATGATCTATGAGCCACTCGTCCACTACGGTGAAGGTGGAAAGCTCGAGCCTTACTTAGCCTCATCTTGGAAGATCTCACAGGACGGAAAGACGTATACGTTTACGCTTCGTGACGGCGTCAAGTTCTCGGACGGTTCGACGTTCGACGCAGCAATCGTCAAAAAGAACTTCGATGCGATCCTCAAACAAAAAGCCTTACATAGCTGGCTTGGCTTCATCACGAAAATCGAGAAGACGGAAGCCGTTGATGCGAAGACATTCCGCTTAACATTATCTGAATCCTATTACCCGACGATTCAAGAGCTCGCGGTCGTCCGCCCGGTCCGTTTCCTCGGAGA
The DNA here is from genome assembly GCF_018619035.1 of Exiguobacterium sp. s168. NCBI lineage: Bacteria > Bacillati > Bacillota > Bacilli > Caryophanales > Exiguobacterium > Exiguobacterium sp. s168. The sequence goes on from NZ_JACSNE010000024.1 coordinate 22,571, forward strand.
AGCGGGATTCCCGGAAAACGGCGATACGTCGAAGGGTGTCAAAAAGGAAGTCGGGACAGGTCCATGGATGCTCGACGAATACAAACCGGATCAGTATGCGACGTTTAAGGTCAATAAAAACTACTGGGGTCCGAAACCGAACATCGATCACATTAAGGTCGACATCATCCCGGATGCGGAGACACGTGTCTTAGCACTCGAAAAAGGACAAGTTGATCTGATTTACGGTGAAGGGGCGATCAGCATCGATGCCTTCAACCAGTTGAAGACGGATAAATCCTACAAGACAGAGATGTCCGAACCAGTCGCGACGCGTCTTCTCGTCTTGAATACGAAAAATAAGCGTCTGTCTGACGAACGCGTCCGCCAGGCGCTCCAGCACGGGTTTGATAGAGCCGCTCTTGTCGAAGGCATCACGTCGGGTATAGAAGCACCAGCTGACTACCTGTTGCCACCGAACATGCCGTACACGTCGAACCTGAAAGTGAAGCAACGGGATTATGACGTCACGGAAGCGAATCGTCTTCTTGACGAAGCAGGTTGGAAACTGCCGAAAGGTGAAAAAGTCCGCGTCAAGGACGGTCAACCGCTGCAAATCGGGATGATGTATGATGCGGCCGAGCAGGTCCAAAAGGCGATGGCCGAAACGTTGCAGTCGGAATGGTCGAAAATCGGCGTCGAGCTGAAGACGGAAGCTGTCGAATTACCGGATCAAGTCCAGCGCTTCAAGGACAACCGATTTGACATCAACTTCTACAGCAACTTCGGTGCACCGTATGATCCGCATACGTTCGTGAACCTGATTGATACGGATGGCTTCGGCTTCAAAGAAGCGATTTCGGCTTATCCGAATAAAGAACAACTGTTGCAAGAGATCAAAGATGTCTTGAAGACGACAGACGAGACGAAGCGTCAGAAGATGTACGCCGACATTCTGCCATCACTCCAAGATCAAGGGGCATTGATTCCGATTTCGTACTTGAAGAAGATGGCGGTCTATCAGTCGGACGTGACGAACTTCCAGTTCCCGGCGAACCGGGATGAGAGTCCATTTGCCCGAATCGGAATTAAGTAAAGGAGGGATGACATGGGGGTCTTCCTCGTCAAACGCATATTATCCGTCATCCCGATTTTGTTACTTGCTGTCTTGATTCTGACAGGGTTGATTCATTTGTCACCAGTTGATCCGGCACAGGCCTATCTATCCGCTGCCCATATCCAACCGACGGATGAACTGCTCGCTGCCAAACGAGCAGAATTCGGACTCGATCAACCGTTCTACAAACAATACTTCGATGCCGTCATCCGCTTGGCGCAGCTCGATTTCGGCACATCGTATCTTTCCGGCAAACCGGTCCTAGAAGATGTCTTGCTTCGCTTACCACCGACGGTCGAGCTAGCAGTGACGAGTCTGCTGCTCGCACTCGTCGTCAGTATCCCGCTCGGGTTCCTTGCTGGGATCAAGAAGAATGGCTTCTTTGACCAACTCAGTCGGGGGATCGCATTCATCGGTGCCTCGATCCCGTCGTTTTGGCTCGGGTATCTGTTCATCTTCTTCTTTGCCGTCCAGCTGGATTGGTTTCCAGTCGGTGGAACGGGAAGTGTGATGCACTTGATCTTACCGGCATTGACGCTCGCCTTTCCGTTGATTGCCCTTTATACACGATTGCTCCGTGGCAGTGTGATTGAAGCATTGAACGAACCGTATGTCTTGTTTGCCCGGACACGTGGATTAAAGGAAGGACGGATTCTTGGGAAACACGTTCTTCGGATGGCGATTCCGCCGATGATCACGGGTCTTGGAATGAACCTCGGAAAGTTGCTGACGGGAACGATCATCGTCGAGACCGTCTTCTCGTGGCCAGGCTTCGGTCGCTACTTCATCGAAGCGATCTTTGACCGGGACATGCCGGTCATCCAAGGATACGTCTTTCTCGCGGCCCTCGTCTTCATCGGTAGCAGTTTGCTCGTCGACATCATTCAAGCTGTGCTCGATCCACGCCTAGCGAAAAAAGGAGGGACGGTATGAATACTCCACTTCCAGCAACGATGATCCGGTCGCGGTATACGCCGCTTCTTTATCTCTGTGCCCTCGTCTTAATCGGTATGGCAGGCATTGCGTTGTTCGCGCCATGGATCGCGCCGCATGATCCGAATCTCGTCGACTTGACGCAAAAGCTCCATGGTCCGTCGTCAGCCTATCCGCTCGGAACCGACCAGCTCGGACGCTGTCTCTTATCGCGCTTGATTTACGGCGCGCGGATTTCACTCGGCTGTGCCGTGTTGATTTTCATCGCCTCACTTGCGATTGGACTGTTCGTCGGAACACTTGCCGGTTACCGTGGTGGCTGGGTCGACCAACTCTTGATGCGTCTGTGTGATGGTGTAATGGCATTTCCGAGTCTGATTCTCGTCCTCGGTCTCGTCGGTATCTTCGGTCCAGGTCTCAAGCAGGTCATCATCGCCTTGATGCTCGTCCAGTGGGTCTACTACGCGCGGATGTTCCGCGGAATGGTCATGACGCTGAAGACGGAAGCGTTCATCGCCGCTGCTCGCGTCAATGGTTCGTCTTCGTGGAAGATCATTCGGACGCACATCCTGCCGAACATCTTACCGCCGCTGCTCGTCATCGGAACGCTTGAGATGGGCTGGGCGATCATGGATATCTCGGCGATGTCGTTCCTCGGGCTTGGTGTTCAGTCACCAACTGCCGAGTGGGGAGCGATGATTCACGAAGGAAAATCGTACATCCGGACGAATCCGGAATTGATGATTTATCCGGGACTTGCAATCATGCTTGTCATCATCAGCTTTAACCTAGTAGGAGAACAGTTAGCAGAACGATTCGGTGTGTCAAAAACGATGAAATGAGAGGAGGTGCCCGTATCGAACCGATCTTAGCTGTCGACGGTCTGACCGTCCATACGAAACAACAAGTAACATTGATCGAAGATGTGACGTTCTCAATTCAAGCTGGACAGATTCTTGGTCTTGTCGGAGAGAGTGGTTGCGGAAAAACGGTGACGAGTCTCGCCTTGATGCGTCTACTCAATCCACAGACGACAGACGTCACCGGCGATATTCGACTGAACGGAACATCAATCCAATCCTTATCAGAACGCGCTGTGCGAACGATTCGGGGCGGTGAGATCGCCTTCATCATGCAAAATCCGATGAGTGCCTTCACACCGGTCTACTCGATCGGGCACCAGATGATCGAGACGATTCAGACCCATAGGCGTTGTTCAAAACGTGAAGCGAAACAACAAGCGATGACGGCACTCGAAGAAGTCAATCTGACGGATGCCGCCCGGTTGCTCAAAGCTTATCCGTTCGAGCTGAGTGGCGGGATGTTGCAACGGATCATGATCGCCTTAGCTGTTGCCCTGCGCCCAAGCGTTTTGATTGCCGACGAACCGACGACGGCACTCGATGTCTTCAATCAGAAGACAGTTCTTGAGTTACTCGAACGGATGCGCGCGACCTATGGAACGGCGATGTTACTCATCTCACACGATCTCGGTGTGATCGCCGAACTCGCAGACGATGTTCTCGTCATGCAGCAAGGACGGATCGTTGAGCAAGCAGATGTCTTTGATTTGTTCGATCGACCGCAACATCCGTATACACAGTCCCTTCTTGCACAGCATCTAGGAAGGGAGGCGTTCGGATGAGTTTACTACAGATCGATCAAGTCTCACACGTCTATAAACGCCGGTTTCGACCAGCACAGACCGTCTTACATGATGTGTCGTTGACGCTTGAAGCGGGACGTTGTCTCGGACTACTTGGGTCGAGTGGTGCCGGGAAAAGTACGCTCGGACGACTGTTGCTTGGGCTCGAACGCCCGTCAAGCGGTACGATTTGGTTCAACGGTATCGACCGGCATGCGACAAAACGACCGTTTCAAGGAGATGTCCAAGTCGTCTTCCAAGACTCGTTTGCTGCTGTCAATCCAAAGCTGACGGCTGCCGATATTATCGCCGAACCGCTTGATAACTTCATTCGTTTAAAGGGTGAAGCACGGCAACAGCGTCTCGTCACGCTTATTGAACAAGTCGGACTTAAGGCATCGGATTTGACGAAATATCCGGCGCAGTTCAGTGGCGGGCAACTGCAGCGGATCGCGATTGCGCGAGCGATTGCTGCTGAACCACGTCTGATCGTGTTAGACGAAGCAGTCAGTAGCCTCGACATGGTCAACAAACGATTGATTCTCGCACTGTTAGCTGACTTGAAGCGGCTGCACGGTCTAACATATGTCTTCATCACCCATGACATTAAAGCTGCCGAACAACTGTGTGACAGCTTTGCGATTTTGGAGCAGGGACGTCTCGTCGGGCATTACCCGAGTTTAGCAGCGTTCGATGCTGCGACGGATCCTGCCGTCGAACGGATGCGCCAAGCAAAACTTGCCGTGCATCCAAGGCAACGAACGATTCGAAAGACACAAGCAAACAAAGGATAACGGACGGCTGAACGGCTCCGTTATCCTTTTTTGTTGTAAAAGAGGATCAATAAGCCGTTTTTCGGAACCGAAGAGCTGACCAGCCGAGTATGAGAAGAATCCAAACGAGACAAGAAGCGACACCAATCAGATGGGACGAAGAAAAAAACGACGTGTGCGATGGGAGCGACAGTAGCGCGCCAGGCGTGAAAAATAATACGTCTGGCATTAGCGAAGGTAGTGCGACGAGTATCAAGGAAACGACGAGCGACAGGATGCCGATCGGAACAGCGCGTCGCAAGAAAGTGCTGATCAGTAGTGTCAGACTGACGACGAATAACGTCCAAAGACTAAAATCGAGGATGATACGTAGTGCAAGCATCGGTGAGAGAAATCCGAACCAATAGACGGTCAAACAGTAGGACGTGAGGGCGCCAATCAGCATCCCGAATAAACTAATCATCCCGTGACTGAACCATTTCGACAGGAGATAGACATTCCGAGAGACAGGGCGCGTCAGAATGAAATCCTGCATACCGGTTTGTCGGTCTGAAGCGAGCAGTCCCATGAAGCTCATGATCAGGACGATCAAGCCAAGCTGATTGAATTGCCCATGGATTGTTGCGCTGAAGACATCAAGTGGTTGTGGAGCAGGACGATTCGGATCAACGATGATTCCGTCCGCGTTTCCGACGTGTGCGAGCAAGACATCCATATACATCAACAGCAACGGTTGTGTCACCCCGAGGGCAATGAAGAACAGCGGTAACCAAACGATCTTCCATTCTTTCCATGCTTCCAACCACTCGGTCCATGTCAGCGTATAAAAGGTCCTCATACGTCTGCCACCATGTCGAGGAATCGTTCCTCGAGTCCGATCGGTTGATAGGCAATCGAAGAAATCGACCATCCCTGTTGAATCAGAGTGATCGCTAACTGTGAGAGATCAAGCGGCTGCTGTGCGGAGAACTGATAGCAGCACGGGTTGATTCGATCAATCTCGACTCGTGGAAATCGTGTCCCAGAAAAAGACGGGGCAGCTGTAAGCGTCTCGACTTGAATCCGATATTGATCCACGTTGCGTTGATTATCGAGCGGCCCCAGCAATTTTCCGTGTTTAATGACGAGGAAGCGATCGCAACACGTCTTTGCGTCTTCTAAGAGGTGCGTTGAGACGATGATCGTCATCCGTTTTTTTAAGCGAAGAATCAACTGATTGATATCATGTCGACCACTCGGATCTAGGGCGGAAGCCGGTTCGTCGAGAATCAAAAATATCGGTTCATGTAAGATGGCTTGGGCGATTCCGAGACGTTGGCGCATCCCGCCGGACAAGCGTTCGATGACTTCTGCTTGTTGATCGTGGAGTCCAACTTCATTTAGAACGTCCGGAATCCGCTTATTTAACGTTGCGCGATCGAGACCTGACAAGCGACCGAAAAAACGTAATGATTGTTCGCACGTCATCCAAGGCTTAAAGTCGGTCTGTTGTGATAAGTAGCCGATCGATTGCTGGTGTTGACGGATGGAGCGCGAAGACATCGTGATGGAACCACGGTCACTCTCGATCATGCCGCTCAGACATTTCAGGAGTGTCGTCTTTCCGGCACCATTCGGACCAATCAGTCCAAGACATTCATGTTCGTGAATCGTAAAGGAAATATCGTCTAGGATAAGACGTCGTTGAAGTGAAAGCTGGAGATGAGAAATCTGAATCATGTTGTCATCCTCCTTCCGAGGACGAAGTAGAGAATCGAGCCAATCGGCTGGACGAGGAGAATGATCAATAACCAAGTAGTCGGTGTCGCGATCCGGTCCTTCCGTCTAAACCAATCGATACAGGCGCAGCTGAGTAGAATCAGGTTGATGGAGATGTAAATCAATAATAGGGGCAGGAATTGTTCCCAGTCGATTTGTGATAAGGCAGAGAAATCTGTGTTCATGAAAAACCCTCCTTTTCTATTACCATTATCAATAATGAAAATAGAAAAGTCAATGCCATAGACGAATCATCGTTAGTTCTCAATCAGTTAGAGCTATGATAAACTTCTCTTATCAAAATTTCCCAAATGAGATTTGAATCAAATAGTTTAAATGAAAGACGAACTATCAAACGAATCATGATTTTAAGGAGGCTTATATGCAGATTTATCAATTCAAAAAAGAGGTTGGTAAGAAGATCACGAAATTTGATTCGAACTTTGTGATGTCGCGAATCATGCAAACTGAAAAAGTGACGCACATCGGATGCATCCATTTAGAGAAGGATGGCGTGGTCGGTTATCACCAGGCTGTCGTGCCGCAACTTCTATTAATTGTAGAGGGTGAGGGCTTTGTAAGAGGGGAAACGGATGACTACATAAATGTTCAGTGTGGGGAAGCCGTGTTTTGGAAACAAGGAGAATGGCACGAAACGAAGACGGATACGTGTTTAACAGCAATCGTGATTGAAAGTGAAGAACTCGATACATCATCTCTCGTTTCCGTATGACGAAACTAAGCTTGATACATAAAGAGGCTGACTCAAAAAAAGAATGATTCGCTTTCTCACGCGAGACACAAGCCAGTTTTCCTGCTTCATTCAAGCAGGAAAGCGGGTCTTGTTTGTCTCTGACAGCGCAAAAATGCGCTTTTCCTGTAGAAGTGGTGTGTAAAGCATCATTCTTTTTATCTTTGTAGAGACTAAAGTTTACGTCAGCCTCTACTCTGATTCCGTACACCATTTTTCTAATTCTTCGAGGCATAGATGTAACCGGGCAGTTATCATTTCTCGATTCCCCATCTGTTGCGTTGTTTTATGAGTGAGTTGAGGCTGATGTAGAATGTCGTAGTGCTCATACGCTTCTTGCGATATCCATAATGTATATTCATCCAGTAATCGTTGAATTTGAGTGGTGCGTTCGTCTCCAACCACGTTAGAGCAATAACCGCTTATGAATCCGTCAGCGATTTTGTTAAGAACATAACTTTTTTCTTTATACGCTTGATTTATGTATCGTGGTGCATTTGAAAAGGCTGGTAGCAGAAATTTGTAACAAAAAACAAAGTAAGCTGCATATTTCAAATCAAAGTCCAATCTTGGAAACGGGTCAATGATTGCAATGTGTTCATCACTTAAAATTAAATTTTCTGGGGTTACGTCTTGATTGACGAGAGAGATGTTTTGAACCTGAGTTCGTCTATTCTCAATTAAAACATGAATATGTTTACCGACTTTTTCTTTATCAAAGCAAAGACTAGAATGAATGAGCGTATTCAAGGCGGTCAAGACGTGTTCATTTTCTTCCTGCCATAATTCATCTATGTTTCTTAAATCGCTACCGTATAGAGTCTTCCCGTTCCAGTGCAGTTCTCCGAAGCCTGCAATAGAGCTTTTATGGTTATGTATCTTGTGATAAATTCGCCCTAATTTCGTACCGTAAGAATGGGCTTTATTCTGATCGAGTAACAATAAATCTGTTCCACGACCCATGAACGTTTCTACTGTAAATACTGTGTCATCTTCAATAAAATACTGATAAAAGTCAGGACAGATATTTTGCTCACTTGTATTGGCATGTAAATAGTAAGCTTTCGTTGACTCATACTCTGTAGTCAGCTCTTGTTTATCAATCTGTTGCAACTCCCCATAAGCCTCATTCTTTTTTAGTCGGATCACAAGGTCTTGATCCTCTGACCTAGTTACTCTATAAACAGAGTGCCAAGCTCCTTCACCAATCTTTAGTAGCTGTTCTTCTTTTAGGTTCTTGAGATTCCATTTCGTGAATGTGTTGTTCAACGTATCCATTACCGTTGCATCAAGGTCTTCTTTGGTCCGTTTCATGTTCTCCATTTCGCTCCCTAATAAAGTTGTGTCTACGGCAAGATGACGAGTGAGACGGTCCGTTCAGTTGCCTGGTCTTCTGTCTCCAAGTGATGATATTTTTCGAGCAGTGTCCGCATATCCTGTTGAAAATCCTTAAAGGTTTCATCTGTCAGTTGCAGTTTGGCGATCGAGAACGTCGAGTGGTCCTGACCTTTCGTTTGAACGGTCTGTTCGAAGTAGGTTTGGTACTGCTGTAAGACGTACATGAAGTAGAACGAGACGAAATTCACTTTTTCGTCGTACGTTGCACTATTCCAGTCCGCTTCACTGATTTGATAACCGCTCGTGTTCAAGGCATAGATTTTTTCCTCGACTTTTCCGACACGCTGAACGGCGACGACTTTTAATAACTGATCGCCCATCATCGCATTAACTTGCCGGTATAAGGTGGATTGCGGTACATCCGTTAAGCGTTGATTCAGTTGCATGATGGATAAGCCGTCTTCGCGATCGATCAATTCGAGCGCAATCTTAAACCGGACATGATTTTTGAATAAGTTGAAGTTCACGACGTGTTTCACTCCTTCGTTCAATCGATTCTAAAACTATCTTATCATGTTTTTGGAAACATTCTTAAAAATGATAATGTAAAAAGAGGGGATTTAGTGCATCCCTTGAATGATTTATATTAGAGTATGTTTAGAAAGGAGTCGTCATATGAAAAATACAAGTTATCGCTACGGTACATATGCCCTCATTACAAGTTTTTTCTTATTCTTCATCGTTCAACTATTCCAAGCGTATATTGAACTATCACCAGAATTTCTTGGAGAAAACCTTGGAGAGTATGGTTTATCGTTTTTCCCGATAAGTGCATTAATCGTTGGACTTGTCTTACTTATCCACGGTTGGTGGACTGAAGATGAGAAAAAGCAACGTGAAAAGCTAGCTGCACAAAGCCAGGAACAATCGAATGAATCGGTGTGACATCATACCGTTGATACAGAAGACCGGCAACGCATTTTCGTTGCCGGTCTTTATCGTTTCATGTGTTCAATTGTTTAAAACGCTTAATCGCGAACGGTCCGATCGGTTCAATCGTCGATCGTTCCATGATCAATTCACTGAGTACTTTTCCGACTAGGCTGCTGAACTTGAACCCGTGACCGGAAAAGCCGGCGGCGATCGCGATATGCGGATAGTCCGGATGTAAATCGATGATGAAGTCCTCGTCTGGCGTCATCGTATAGAGGCACGGTTTGCCGTGAGTTAAAGTATTGATCGAGGGTATGAACGTATTTGTGAACTGTTGTAAATCAGCCAGATCATCTGTCTCTTGACCGAATGGACGGCGTGGTTGATTCGGATCAACGGGAATGCCACCGTCGTGGCGTCCGATTTTTAGACCGGCTTGAGCGATACTTGGAAAACCGTAATAATAACCGGCGGGTGTATCAAAGGCGAAGGCAGGGAACACCGCGTCATTGAATACCTCTTCCGCTGCTTCGAACCAGGCGAACGTCTTGCGGACCGGGCGGAGCGGTAAGGAGAGTCCAGTTTGTTCGAGCAACGGACCAGACCAGGCACCGGCTGCGACGATCAATGCATCAGCTGAATAGGTGTCTGTTCCGACGGTTACGTCCACACCATGAGCGTGGGCGGTAAGCGTCGTTACTTTCGCATTCGTCCGGATGTCGACACCGTTCGCGACAGCAAGATCGCGGTATGCTTCAATACAATCCTCGCACTTCAACACACCGGACGTCGGTTCAAAACAACCGATATAATCATCGGGCATCGTTAAGCCGGACCAGCGCGTTCTCATTTCGTCAGCTGTCAGGACCTCAAGCGGTAAATCATACTGCGCTGCACTTCTGATGATCGTCTGCACCGAACGGGACGAGCGGTGACCAGCGTTTAAGACTCCGGTGTTCAGAAACAGGCTCCGACCGCTGATCTGTTCCAACTCGTACCATAAGCGTTGCGCGTCTAACGCCAGTGGCACATAAGCTTCACCTTCACCATAGGCATGGCGAATGATTCGTGTCTCCCCGTGGTGGCTCGCTTGATCATGCGGTGGAATGTGAGCATCTAATAATAAGATGCTTTGATCGGTTCTTGAGAGATAGTAGCCGGCTGCCATCCCCATGGATCCGGCACCGACGATGATGACATCATAATGGGACATCTGGTTCGACTCCTTCATATGTAAGTTCACACCAGTATAGAGTGAGAACTAGAAAAGAACAAATGAAAGATTAAATCTCGAAGCGACGGGCTTCTTGTTCTAAGTGCTCTGTTCGTGCGTTTAAATCACCGACGAGCGTATGCAACGTCGTGATCGTCGCAATCATTTGTTCAGACGCAGCGGCAACTTCTTCGTTACTCGCCGTGTGCTCTTCTGCGACAGCGGCAATTTCCGTCAAGGCATTACGGACGAATCGTTCTGCCTGCAAGACGTCTTCCATCTGTTGCGTCATCTGCTGTGTTGCCGTTGAGACGTGCGTGACTTGATCCGTCAATCGTTCGAACGTCGTATCCGTATCGAGGACGATCTGTTCACCGGCTGCTGTTGCTTCGACCGTCGTCTTAAAACTATGTTGCATCTGCTGCGCACTGGCTTCGATCGACGTGACAATCGTTGCGATTTCACTGACACTGCTAGCGACGTGGCTTGAGAGATTCTTGACCTCGGTCGCGACGACGGCGAATCCTTTTCCTTGTTCACCAGCGCGTGCCGCTTCAATCGCGGCATTCAGGGCGAGTAGATTCGTCTGCTCGGAGATTCCGCGGATGATACCGACGAGCGTTTGGATATCTGATGATTGCTGTTTCAGTAAATCAATCTGTTCAGCAGATTGCGTGACGTGCTGATGAATGTGACGCATCTGTTCGACGGAAGCGGACATTTGATCCCGTCCGACTCGTGTCAGCGTTGTCATCTGCTCCGTCGTTCCTTGAATTTCGACACCAGACTGATTCGTCGTTTCAATCAATGTTGCGAACCGATTCATCTCGTCATTCAATGAGAGTGTGACTTGGGTCTGACTTTCCGTCCCAGTTGCGATTTCCGACATCGTATGAGCGATTTGTTCGGAACCGTCAAGTACTTCTGATGTACTTTGGTCGATCGATTGACTCGTCGTCGAGACGAGAGTAGCCGTCTGTTTGATGTCGACGATCATCGTCCGTAACATCTCGTTCATATCACGAATCGAGATCGCAAGCGCATAGATTTCGTCTTTCGAAGCAATCGTCAAATCGGTCAACGTCTGTTTCGCCTGATCTAGTCGTCCCTCGGCAATCAATGCAGCGACTTTCTGTAACGTCTCGAGCGGACGTAACTTTCGACCGAGTACGATGTAAAGCAAGATAAGGGTTATCGTCAACAGTAGGAGCATCAACCCGATGAAAATCGGAGCGTTTTGTTGCAGTAGATCGGTCGTCAGGGCATCGACTTCCTTCGCCGCGATGTCGGTTCCAAGGATACCGATGATTTTCCCGGTCGCATCCTTCAGCGGAACGTAGACACTGATGTACTGGCCGTAGACTGGATCATCAATCACGTCCGTCGTATGTGTTTTGCCCTTTAGGACATCCTGCATATCGGCGACGGTTGCGCCGCTTGCAGGGGCATTGATTTTTGCAGCCTTATCTTTTGGTAAACCATCAATTAATAATCGGACCTTATTTTGGTCGATCCGTGCTGTGTATGTATATAAGAGTCCATTTTGCTTACGTAACGTATCGAGTTCTGTTCGTAACGTTTCATACTGCTCGGACGCGACAGGCGATTGTAGGAATTCAGTGTAAGCCGCCGTGTTGAACGTTTTACTGATGCGCAGTGCATCCTTTTCAGCGGTCGCTTTCAGCGTTGAGACTGCCGTTTGTTTCGTATTGAAGTATAAGGCCAGACTACTAAAAACAAAAAAGGCAATCAAAATCAAACTGATCATTACTAAAAGGCGTGTTCGGATGGAATGGTTCTTGGTTGTGTTCTTCACGTTCAACTAGTCCTCTCAACTCATATTTTCTATCTATAATTCATTTATCGGTCGATAAAATACATATTAAACAGGACCTTTTGACGATATTTTTTATGAAACTGCCCGCAGAAACATTGATTTTCTTAAAAAAGGATTTATCAAGAATGATTCAGGGCACATAATAGTTAGAAAAAAATATAAGTTGAGGGAAGAGGGATTGAGATGGAAAGTGAAGTCGACCATCGAATCAAGGCAAGACATGTATATGAGAATGAATTACGAAGACACGCGGTCAGCACGAAAAAGGCTACCTTCCGATTGATGACCTGTTTGCGTTGTCAATCGAAGATACTGTTGAAACAGGGACATCAGGATAGCCACCAATGTGACGTGAACGTATCTAGTTGACACGAATGAGAGGAGGAGTTGGATGAAACAAGAGCAACATGTCACGCCACATCCTAAAGGTGGCTATCAAGTGAAAGCTGCTGGTGCGACTCGAGCAACCAAACGATTTGCTACACAGAAAGAAGCGATTGCAGAAGGGCGTCGGATTGCGAAAAGTCAGAAGACGGAGCTTGTCATTCATAACAAAGAAGGGCAGATTCGCGAAAAAGATTCTTACGGACATGATCCATTTCCACCACGAGGTTGAGCTATCATATACGACACGTTCTGAGCATCAGAACGTGTTTTTTAATAATCCTCATGTCAAATGTTTTTGACATGAGGATGGAATTTCATTACAGTAGAGATGTAAAAAGAATTTGACACGTCGTGGAGGAATGGACATGAGAAACCACATCAAAGAGCGACGTCTAGCGGCAAAATTATCGCAACAAGAACTGGCTGATCGCTGTCAGGTCAGTCGGCAGACGATCAATGCGATTGAAAACAACAAGTATGATCCGACTTTACAATTAGCGTTTAATATCGCCAAAGTCTTACAGACACAAGTCGATCATCTGTTCATTTCAGAACAGGAGGAATGGGATGTCTAAGAAAAAAACGGGCTTATTTTTAGTAACGCTCGTGATAGTGGCGAGTCTTACAATCATTAGTATGATCATCGAAAACAATGTAACGTTCTTCTCGATTGTTCAATTGGCGATTTTGTTGATCATGTTCTTCTCGTATTTTACGTGGGCACAATCAGGAGAAGACGAGCGTCCTGTGCCAGAAGATGAACTCGGCAAAAAGATTACGACGGAAAGCGGTCTCGTTAGCTACAAAATCCTGATTGTCCTGATTTTTGGATTCATCTGTCTCGATTACTTTTTACATGAATCAGCGAATCTGTTATTGATCGTCTTGTTCGCAATCGGACTGACACTGTTGCCAATCATTGAATTCCTAAAGGCACGGTCCTATCGATGAAAAGGAATGGCAGTCGATCTTCCGCAACGGATGTTAGATACATTACTGGGAGAGACGACTCGTGTAATAGTGCAAGTGCCAATTAACAGCAAAGTTTTAATGGAGAAGGGGAATCACCGTGACGGAATTAGAGTACCGGTTAAGGAAACATATTGCTGAGATGGACTTCGAGAAAGCAGCGAAACTATTTTTGGAGTTAACGGAAAAAGAGCAATTTGACATGATCCTTAGTGTAGGGTTTGAAACGTTTAATATTACTATATACGCCTTTATGAATTATTTAATACAACACCATGAATCAAGTGAGATACATGATCTGACGTCTACATTGATGCTACATCCACTTTGTCATCTCGAAGGAGCTTGTGTCATCGCTTTATTCCATGCAAAAAAGGCAGTCGAACTAGATCCTGATAACATCAACTTGTATATCAGTTTATTGATGTTTGAAAAGCATCCTGATGTCTGGTTTGCGCAATCAGAAGTAGAAGAAGTCTACCGACGGATAAAAGACTTAGAGTCCAGGAACTTAAAGTGAGATCTTAGACAGACCAATCACTCCGCAAAATCGAGTACATATACAAATCATCGAACTGACCACGCGAGTTTTCATATTGACGAAGCAACGCTTCCCGCTGAAAACCAAGCCGTTCAAGCAATTGGTGTGAAGCAGTATTTGCTGGTAAGACAAGTGCTTCGATACGATTTAAAGAGAGCTCCTCAAACCCATATGCGATGACCGCAAGCGCTGCTTCCTTCGCGATGCCTTGTCCCTGATAGGCTGGGCTCAACTCAAACCCAAGTTCTGCCCGCTGATGGCGTTCCACTTGATTCAAGAAACCGCAACTGCCGATGATGACATCGTCTTCTTGTAATGCGATCCCAAATCGGATGCCCGAGCCTTCGCGACGAATCGAAGCGTACCAGTCAATCTCTTCGAGCGCGTCTGCTTCTGATTGAAAGGCGGCGAGTCCCATCTGTTTGACGACGTGTTCGTCTGATAAATAGGCTAGGACACTCGTAGCATCTTCGGGTAACACTTCGCGTAAGACGAGACGATCCGTTTTAAGCGTTGGGAAAGTATGTAACATTCAAAAAACTCCTTTGCAAGAAAATGTAAAAAGTTATTGTGCAGTGTTTAAGGCATATGGTAAGATTCTCCACAACAAGAGCATATCATTTCGTTGACGAGAAAGAGTAATGATTGTCCCTCTGCCTTACAGAAAACCGGGATTGCTGAGAACCGGTAGCCAGATCAATCATGAAGATCCTCTCTGAGAAGTCACGCTGAACCATTCAGTAAGCGTGACCGGGTGTCCACCGTTACATGGAATGCACATGATAGTGTGCAACTTAGTGCTGTCGAGAACGAGTATTCTCGACGGAATATGGGTGGTATCGCGGTGAAGTCCGTCCCTGTCAAAGGGGGCGGACTTTTTTGTATTCTCTTAGTTACCGACAAAGGAACGATCAGACAGGTCGTAGAGGTCTCATTCGCACCAACGAAAGAATATTGTTGAGGAGAAGATCATGATTGCATTAGAAGCATTAAAAGGTCGACTCGTCGACGGTTTGTTAGAGGTCTAAAAAGAAGAAGGTTACGTTGCGCGAGAACGTTTCATCTTTAATCGAGGAGCGACGGACGAACAGCTCGCGCTGTTACCTGAGTGGACGGCAGACGACTATCAGACGTTCTTTCGTCAACATAACGGGGCGAAGCTCTTTCAGCACGAAACGTTATCGTACAACGATGGATTCGAACTTTTTTCGATTGAGGATTGCCTGACGTATAGCGAGATGTGGGAATGTCCCGAAAACTTCTTAGCAATCGGTGCAGGACCAGACGGGGAGTGGATCGTATACGAGATGAATCGACCGGCAGGAAATCGGATCTGGAGTGGGGAATTTCTTAATTTCGAGGAATGGGAAGAAGACACGATGCCGTTCGGCTTTGAGCGATGGCTCGACTACTTGATTGTCGCGCAAGGCACACAATTTTGGGAGTGGTTCCGTTAAGAGAGGGAGAGTATTATTGGATATTCAATTAAAGGCAGCGTCTCTTACAGATGCTACGAAACTTCACACGCTTCAAATCAAGGCGTTTTCAGAGACGCTCGAGCGGTATCAAGATTTTGCGACGAATCCGGCGAACGAATCGATTGATCGTGTCATTCACCGGATCACACATCCAAGTAGTACGTTTCATCAAATCATCGTCGACGGTGACGTCGTCGGCGGGATTTGTGTCGTTGCGAAAGCACCGAGTCGCTACTCCATCAGTCCGATGTTCTTAGATCCAGCCCGTCAAGGTGAAGGAATCGCCCAACGCGCATTACAGCTCGTTGAAGCAGCGTATCCGGCTGCAACGACATGGGAACTGCGGACGATTCGCGAAGAGACACGTAACTGTTATTTCTATGAGAAGATGGGTT
The DNA here is from genome assembly GCF_018619035.1 of Exiguobacterium sp. s168. Classification (NCBI taxonomy): domain Bacteria; kingdom Bacillati; phylum Bacillota; class Bacilli; order Caryophanales; genus Exiguobacterium; species Exiguobacterium sp. s168. Next base: position 38,618 of record NZ_JACSNE010000024.1, read on the forward strand.
ACCGATTGACGGGTGCCAGTCAACCGCTCAACGAACGGGCGACACTCGTTTCCTATCAGAAATCGGTTTCGGAATGAGCTTGTTTTGTCGGAAGGAAGAACCACCACAGATTCGTCAATAGAGCGGCAAGGACGGCAAAATTAAACAGATAAAGGCAAAAGAAGAAGACGAACTCACCGGTGTCCTCAAGGTTAGCTATCGGATTATCGACCAGGTACGATTCGTGACTGACGCCGAAGATGAATAAAGGAAAGAAGACATAGAAGTATCGTTTCCAAAAGAATGACGCAGGACCGGTTTGAAACATATGAGCACCTCCTGAAGGAATGTCGCGCTTCTTCCGGTCAGAAGAAGCGTGTGTTCGTTTACGATAAAGATGGTGTCCCGACGACTTCGACGTGGCGCGTGACCGTATCAAACAGACGTGTCCGCGTATCGTTATGAGACAACAGCAACGGCTCACCCGTCTCGTCATAGATGAAGGCAATCGGAATCGAAAAACCACAGTTGCGGTACGAACCATCGGCATGACTCGTTCCGATCATGATTGCTTGTTGCGCCTGACTGATGATGCGCGCTTCACCGGACCACTCAACGTACTGTTCCTCGCTGAACATGCCGACGCCAATCGGGTTGAAGATGAGATCAAGTCCGGATTCCTCGCGTAGTCCGTCGTTTCCTAAGAAGATTTCGCGGCAGAGGACGTATCCATAGCGAAATAACCCGTCGTTTGCTGTTGATGGTGTATAAAGCGGTCCAGCTTCTGGTGTTTTGGCGCGATCAAGCAGAATCGTCCCGGTCGCATCGATGATGACAGCGCGATCGAGATTCGCTTCATCTTTGTAACCGAGGACGATTGCTGTTTTTAACTGTTTGGCAAGGTGTTGCACGCGTTCGATTTCTGCGACCGTACAATAGCCTTCCGGGTAGACAATCAGGTCGACTTCAGGATAAGCGGCGATTTCACGTTCGAATTGCTCGAGCCCGGTCTCGCGTTTCGGTTGGGCGATTAATAATTTCATCAAAACATCCTCTCAGGTATAAATATATCTGAAAAATCAGACTTTACATTCGCCCTGATTTTACCATTAGTGGTAAAATAAAGCATAGCGCTTTTTGATAAATTTTACTGCAAATGAAGGAAGGTCATCAGCTTGAACATTTCAAAAACCATTCTTGTGACACGCCATCTACCGGCGATGAAGGCTTTTTACATAAACCAGATCGGATTTCCGCTCGTCTCGGAAACGAACGAGTCGTTTACGATGCAAATCGGTACGGATCAGCTGACATATCGACAGACTAACGATGTTGATACGCAATACCATATGGCGTTCAACATTCCGGAAAACGTCTTCCAACAAGGAAAAGCGTGGCTCGTAGAACGGACACCACTTTTGATCGAAGATGGACAAGACGAGATTTATTTTGACTTTACGGACTCACATTCCTGCTATTTTTATGATCCAGATGAAAATGTGCTCGAACTAATCGCGCGGCATCAAATCAATCCGACGAAAGAAGATCAAACGTTTGAAGTAACTGATATCCTTGGAATCGGTGAGATGAGTCTGACGGTGAAAGACGTGCTTGAAGTGGGTGAACAGTTAGCGGAGATCGGTGTTCTCGAGCGACGGGAACGTCCACTCAACGGTGCGTCACTTAACTTCCTTGGACCGGTCGCGGATGGAACGCATATCTTGCTCGTCCCGGAAGGACGCACATGGTTGTTCTCACCGAAGACGGCGAAGGTCAGTCCGATCGAGATGGAACTCGACGGCAGTCATCGAGTCCGGCTTGACGCAGCGGGCGTATGGCATCAAAGTACCGTTTCTTCATAATTCATTATTCTAAAAAGTGAGGGAAGTAAGATGAACAAAGCGGTGAATGCGAGTATCGCGTTCGGATTATTGTTGTTCGTATGTGGTTTCTTTTTTCTGTTTGGCTATTTGACCCGCTCAATGCCGATTCAGCAAGGCGGTGACCCGGTCATCTTACCGGTCGCAGCACTTCTCGTTCTCCTACCATTCGTGATCCGTGAAGGCATGCGCGTTTTGATGTATGTTACGTTGACACGTCGACAGGTCGGCGTACTCATCTTATTTGCAATCAGTGGAATCATACTAAGTAGTTGGATTGAGGTGCAGCAGAATGTTGCCGTAATCGATTTCCGTTCCCTCTTTACGATTCATACGTACGTACTGTTCGTTTCGGGCATCATCTTGTTATGTCTCCTATTGACGGGACTCAAACGGATGCGCGTCCGAACGAAAGTGATTTAAATGGAGAAGGACTGAATGACATGGGATACATCTCAGAATTACGCAAACTCGTCGGCACACGACCGCTCGTCTTGGCAGGGGCGTGTGTCATCGTCGTCAACGATAAACAAGAAGTCTTATTACAACTTCGGCAAGATAACGGTTGCTGGGGACTCGCTGGTGGAGCGCTTGAGATCGGTGAGACGCTCGTAGAAACAGCCAAACGAGAATTAAGGGAAGAGACCGGTCTTGAAGCGGAGCATCTCGAATTATTGAACGTCTATTCGGGTGATGCGTTTTACTATAAGTATCCGCATGGGGATGAAGTCTATAATGTGATCTCGGCATTTCTGTGCACTACCTATACGGGAGAAATCGTCCGGGATCCGTCAGAAGTCGCAGAATTACGTTTTTTCGCTATCGATCAGCTACCAGAAAACCTCAATCCACCGGAACGACCGATCTTGATGGAGTATGTTCAAAAACACCGGACAGCGCATCACGTCTCCATTTGAAGTAACAGTTAAAAAACAAGAATCTTGAATGAACTGTTCATTCAAGATTTTTTGTTGCACTGGGACGCGTTTCAGCCTGCTCTTTCCTTGATAATTCGCAAAACGACTTAACGAACTAAGTGATGGGAGAAATATGGCGATGACTAACGAAAAAAAAGGTTCTACCGCTACCGTAATGACAATGTCTGATGAACGAGTACGCAAATACTTCCATGAATCGATTGAAAAACAACGAATCGTACAGGAATTTCGTATGCTCGTAGAACTCGAGCTGACGGTTATCCCGACGCCAAACGTATATGCTGTTGCATTAGAAGATTCGCCGTTCATTGAAATGCAGCGGATCGACGGCGGAGAATTGTTAGAGTTGTTTGATCCCTCCCGAATAACGGATTTTCTTAATGCCTTCGCGATATTACATCAACGGATTCATCAGCATCAATCGCGTGTAGCACCTGGATGGCACGATGTCACCCATCAAAAAATGCGTCATCTATCACCTGCGTTACGCTCGAAGGCGGAACGATTGTTAGAGGCGCTTCACATTCCGCAACAACAAGGATTGCTCCACGGGGACTACCATTTCCAGAATATCCTCGTGACAGCGGATAAAACGTTTGTCGTCATTGATTGGCATGATGCGACCACAGGGCCACCGATCGCGGATGTCGCGCGGACGTTGCTCTTGCTGCGAATAGCAGGTGAAACAGCAGTGCCGGACGAGGTACGACGATACGTCTGTCGCGAATACCTCGACCGCTATCAAGCTGTTTCGTCAATCCAGCTATCGAATCTTGCAGACTGGTTACGACTCATGGTCATTCTTAGGACGCTTGAACAAATCCCGGATGCTGAACAAAGTCGGTTGAAGGAATTGATCAGTCATCCAGACCTCAGCTCATATTTTTTTAATACTTAAGTATATACAGGTAGGAGGAACGCCATTCATGAGAACCATCATCTCGATTCAAGGCGCCATGGCTTCCGGGAAGACGACGCTTGCGCATGCGCTCAAAGACTCTTACCCGGAGTTGCATGAAAACTGGTTTGAATGGTTTCCGGTACATCCGATTGATACGACAGCGAAAACGTCGGAGCAAGTCCGACAAGCAACGGTTCATCGGTTGGCAGTCACCGGAATCTTAGGAAGGGAGAATGAGATATGAATGTAAAAGGGATGACCTATCCCCTCATCGAGGGACAAGACGAAAAACAGGTCTACTGGATAGAAAAAGGAGAATCGGTTCAGATTGGACAGACTTACGAAACGATTCGGTTAGAAAAAACATCACATCAATCCATCCTTGTACGGGAGCAAGAATTGGTGTCAGAAAAAATCGGTAATCGAACGATCCGCCTGACGATTGATGCAGAAAGTCATGCGCCACTCGAATTCGTCGAGTACCAAGCTGGTGTTCAAACCGTGCATGCGTTGTATCGAGCGGATGAAGTCGTGATCACGCGAGGAAATGAGCAGTCTGTCCTATCGATTCATACCGAAACTGTTGATCTATTTTCAATCGAATTGTTGTTGCGAGCATTACCGCTAACCGTCGATTCGACACTTTCGTTCAACGGCTTTAGTGCCGTTTCCGGACGTGAGGTGCCGATTCAGGTTCACCCTCTGCGGAACGAACTATTGACGACTGAGTCAGGCGAACACGTAGAGACGCTTTGCGTTCACGTTACGTTTGGTGAGCGGATTCAGTATTACTGGATTGATCCAGTGAAGCGGGAGTTGTTAAAACAGTCCTCCCAGATTGCCGACGGGGTCTCATTGGAATTTCGTCGATGAAAAAAAGAGCTGACTCAAAAGTTGGTCTCTACAAAGAAAAGGGTGGCAGAATGATGATCTGCCACCCTTTTCTCGTAAAAATGACGCGTCACACGCCACTCCTACAGGAAAAAGCGCATTATGCGCTGTCAGAGACAAACAAGACCCGCTTTCCTGCTTAAATGAAGCAGGAAAGCTGGCTTGTGTCTCGCCTGAGGAAAGGGCGTGAAAAGACGCGCCATTTTTTTGAGTCAGACCCATTTGTTATAGCTGAAAATGATGTTGCATCGCTTCGAAAATCCGCTTACTTGCTTTCGTATCGTCAAACGCATAGATGTGACTGAGATGACGTTTGAACTTTTTAGGCATTTTCGATTCGCGTAGTGATTCCATCAAGGCGTCTCTTGTTTCGATGACGTCTCCTGGTAACAAATCCGTCGATTCGCCGGCGTTATCTTCGCCAACTAAGACAGGTGGGCGGTAGTAGATGACCTTTTTGTGCATCAAGGAAAAATCGAGACCGACACTCGAATAATCGGTAATCAACACATGATGATTTTCAAGTAGCTCCTTGACTGTGAACGCATCCTGACTGATGACATCGACGAAGTCCGAGTGGAACAAGTGGCTGAATTTTTGGAAATTGCGATGAAGGTAGAACGAGACTTCAACCTTGTTGTCCATCACTAAGCCTTTCAACCGTTCGTCCGTGATTAACGCTTGAAACTCCCGGTAATAGTCGCTTTCCATGAACTGTTCGTCTGGATACGTATCGAGTTTCGGTCGCCACGTCGGCATGATCAATAGCTTTTTCCGGTTTTTATATCGCTTGAGCCAACGTGATCGTTCCGTGATCAATTGATCGAATCGGGCGAGACCCGTCACGATGATTTCGTCAGGATGAAAACCGTAATCTCGAGCGATGAGTTGTTTCTCCCGCTCCGAAGAGACGACGAATAAGTCGGTAAATGGATGCGGCATCTTTTTTCCATAAAGATGACTGACATCTTTTGAACCGATGACACCGTGTTGCAAGAACAGCTTTTGTTTCGTTTGCATCATCGCCTCGGTGTGATAGGTAGCGAATGGTAAGGCATAACTTGAAGAATGAGTATGACAGAGAATGTCTGCTGCTTGGACGACCTCGATGTTCTCTGGTGATTTGTAGAACACGATATGGTTCTCATATCCGACAAGATTTTTGAGGTCCGGACTCGATCGACTGATGATGTAGAAGATATTGAAGCGCTTCTGATGCTGGTCAACGAGATACTTGAAGAAAATCATCCCATTATCTTGTGCTTTATCCGGATATTCAAAACAGATAATCGTCTTCTTATTTGGATCCAGTCCAAGTAACGGTTGAGGGTCCGCGTAATACTCGACGGTCTCGACCGGCACCGGTATTAGACGCATCGCAAGTCGTTCCGATACGGTTGAATAGGGGCGGACCAACACGTCATGTTGCTCATTAAGCGATAACCAGTGCTCATCGTTCAAGAGTTCCGGGTGATTTTTGAAGTGACGAATCCGCGGTGTGAAACCAGAGATCGGCATCTCACGAATCGAAAATCCGAACAATAGGTCGTAGATGTTTACATTAAGGGTTTCGTAGTCATACTGGTCACCAAGTAATTGATTGACAAGTTCTGGTTCGATCACGGCTTCGACTTCGGTTCTGAAGCGACAGGCGTCGACTGGTGTGACGCTGAAGCGATTAATCGGCAGGGCGATTTTTTGTTCCAGATGTCTGAATTTAATGAAACAACTCGGCTGTTCCACTTCGAAATACTTCGAGTGAAACGAAAACTTCAATAGAAGGACGTCGTCTTGACGAGTGATGCCCTCAAATAGGACGTCTTGATCATAAAAATTCATGATGGACGGTTTTTTGTTATAGATCAGACTGAGCTCATCGTCTTGGTCGATGAAAATGAAATAGGAATGTTTCCCTTGTTTGATGTAACTATTCGGTGCGATGACTAGTGGCTCCGAAAGATGTTTGAACGAGATCGGTGTTCCGGATTCATCGACGAATTTAACAGGATGATTCTTTTTTTTGAAGATATCGAGCAATGTATCAATCGATAGCACAAAGGCTGTCTCTATTTTTTGGAGTGGTATCAGTTGTTCATTGATCGCTAACTGTAGGCTTTGGTGCGGAAGATTCTCGATCAAAAACGTATGATCACGACAGGTGATTTTCATTGGTGCATGGCTTCCTTTCATACTCTGATTCAATCGTTCTTAAACTACATCACTTACCATATAATATCTTCCGATTTCTGCAAAGATGTAGATTGATTGAAACCACTGCAGTATAGTCTACTGGCTGAAGGATATTGGGAAAAGACAGACGTTACCGTATCTTCGACAGATCATTGGTTGCAGAATCATGACAATGATTGGATATTATGCAAAACTGATTGACTTTGTTCGTAAAAAAGGAGATAGATAGAAACTGTATTGGTAAATGCGACTAGTATCGCAAGAGGTTTATGAAAAAGCAAAGTCGGCTATATATATAGGTTGAACTCACAGAAAAAAACAGGGATCAATCTTGAAGGGTGAAGGGGAGTAATGACAGATGCTGTATACGGTAACATCGACATTACCACCAAAACACGGTGGTAGAACGAAGTCGTTATTGAGTCGAATCGCACTCATGGAACAAGAACTTGGCGCCGGTTCAACAATCGTTACGACGAACTACAATGCCAACTACATGGAAGTCTACGAATTGTTCCGAACAGAAGAGAAGGTCGGTCCGAAAGTACAATTTGAAAATATCTACGATTGGCTATCAGATTACAAATTGTTAGGTATTCCAACGACTCGTTTTCGGAACAAACCGATCATCAAAGAAACGGAGCACGAAATCGAAGGATTGAAAAGCGTCGAGAAAAAAAACAGTGACGCCGTTCGTTATTATGATGAGGAAGATGAGTATGTCCTCTACCGTAAATTTTACCCTGAAACGCAAGTCGTCGAATTTGAGGATTTCATGACGAACGCTTCCCGTAAAAAAGTCGAGCGCTGGGAATATAACGTCTACGGTCAATTGCACCGGAAGACGATTTATTCGCCGGTCCATCATGGAAAGATGATGGAAGAGCTATATGATTCGGAAGGCAATGTTTATTGTAAGAAGTTCTACAATGAAATGGCGCGCCCGAAGCTTATCTTGATTCAGTTATACCGGAATGGCAGAATGTACAAAGCGTTCAAAAAAGAGAAGGATTTGTTTGAATACTACTTCAACCGTCTGTTTAAAGATGGCGACGTCTTATTCGTCGATGCTCGTTTACTCGATCGCTCGATTCTCAACATCAAAGCAGCCGTCAAACGGGTCATGGTCATCCATAACTCGCATCTAGACGGATCAAACGTCAAAGGATCGTACGCGACGATGTTCTCAGAGTCCGATAAAGTGACACGTTTCATCAGCCTGACGAATCATCAAAAAGAAGACATCTTAGAACGGTATAATATCCCGGAAGAGAAGATTTCCATCATTCCGCACTTCATCGTTCCAGAACAAGCGCAACGACGCGAACAGGTCAAAGATCAATTCTGTTTCATCGGTCGATTCGGTCTGCAAAAACAGATGGATCATTTAATCAAGAGTTATGCACTTTTCAAACAGTCGGGTCACGCGACGAAACTCGTCCTTTACGGCATGGATGAACAAGGGCAACTCGCGATGATGGAACGCTTGATCGAGGAGCTCGGTTTACAGGACGATATCGAAATCCACGGTTTTACGTCGAATCCGGCAGAAGTTTTCCGTGAATCAAAAGCCTCGTTGTTAACGAGTGAATTTGAAGGATTCGGGCTGACGGTCATGGAAAGTATCAATGTCGGCTGTCCGGTCATCTCCTATGATGTGAAATACGGACCACGCGAAATCATCGCCCATGGCGAAAACGGATATCTCGTTCCAGCCAATGACATGGAAGCCTTCGCACAAGCGATGGTACAACTCGTCGAACGACCACTCGAGCGGGTCGAGACGAAGCCATCCCTGTACCTTGAGACGGCTGTAAAGAATTATGGACGATTACTAGAAGAATTGAACAACTAAATCTACTACTTGAACGATGAAGAGGATGAACGATATGAAAAAGATCACGAAAGCCATTATTCCAGCAGCAGGACTCGGAACACGTTTCTTGCCTGCGACAAAAGCAATGCCAAAAGAGATGTTACCGATACTTGATAAACCAACGATTCAGTATATCGTCGAAGAAGCCGCAAAAGCCGGCATCGAAGATATCATCATCGTCACGGGTAAACATAAACGAGCCATCGAAGATCATTTCGATAACCAAAAAGAACTCGAGATCACGCTCGAGAACTCTGGGAAGACGGAATTGCTCGAGAAAGTTCAATTCTCAACGAACCTCGCGAATATCTTTTATGTCCGCCAAAAAGAACAAAAAGGTCTCGGACATGCCATTCTGACGGCAAAACAATTCATCGGGAATGAACCGTTTGCAGTCTTACTCGGGGACGATATCGTCGAGTCAGACAATCCGGCAATCAAACAATTGATGGATGTCTACGAACAGACGGAAAAATCGGTCATCGGTGTACAAGAAGTCCGTCCGGAAGATACGCATCGTTATGGCATCATTGATCCGGTCTCACAAGACGGACGACTGTATGATGTAAAACAATTCGTCGAAAAGCCAGCACACGGGACAGCACCATCAAATCTTGCGATCATGGGACGTTATGTGCTGACACCGGATATCTTTGATTACCTTGCGAATCAAGGAGAAGGGGCAGGCGGCGAAATTCAATTGACGGATGCGATTGAACGCTTGAATGCGGATAGCCAAGTCTTTGCGTATGATTTCGAAGGCAACCGCTATGACGTCGGGGAGAAACTCGGCTTTGTCAAGACGACGATCGAATATGCGTTGAAAGATGCAGAGATGAAAGATGAGCTTAAAGCTTTCATTAAATCATTAGACATCTAAAAAGGTGAACCACTCTGAAAAACTTCAGGGTGGTTTTTTAATGAATACTTCAGGATGGTTTTCGCGCATTACATCAGGTTGTTGTTGTAAAATGAGGAGGACAACGACGGAACAGGTAAGGGGCGAACGGACATGACGAAACGATCCATCCAAGATGCTGCTTTTTTAGGCAAACGAAAACAAGTAATGCGGTATATCGAACGTGGTGACGATCTGAACGAACTGGATGAAGAAGGGTTTACGGCACTTCATTGGGCGATTCAGGAAGGATACTTGCGGATCGTCGAATTGTTGCTCGATCATGGCGCGGATGTGAATCTTCCAAATCAAGACGGGATGTCACCGCTGCATATCGCGCTGTATGATCAAAAGACGGACATTGCATTGCTATTGATCAAACGGGGTGCCCATCATGATTTAAATGAGTACGGCTTCTCAGCGCTTCACTTAGTAGCGGGGCGATCCGGCAATAAAAAAGTCTTACGGAAACTAGCGCAGAATGTGGAGTTGTTACATCAACGGACCGATGATGGAGCTGGGGTGACGCCGCTACATTACGCAGCGCAAGAAGGCAAGGCTAAAAAAGTCAAACTGTTACTTGAAGCGGGAGCAGAGGTTGATGTTATCGGATTAGACGGTTTCACACCGCTGTATCTGGCAGTTGGGAATAATCATCCGAAAGCGGTCAAAGTACTCCTAAAGGCGGGAGCCGATATCGAGGCGGAAAACGTCGCAGATGGTGATACGGCAGTCCTTGCTTTAGCGAGTGCTTACGGTTATGAACGGATTGTCCGTTTACTTCTCTCTTATGGAGCCGATCCACTCCATCGAAATGAAGACGGGCGGACAGCACGTGGTGCAGCACTTGATAATGACCACCATCAGATTGCGGAGATTTTAAGACAAAAAGAGATTGATGCATTGTCTGAGGAAGAAAATAAGTGAGCGATTGACGACAACAGGAAACATCTGCGGAGGCTTCCTGTTTTTATTTTTAAAAGGACTTTCAAATCGCTTTGTCAAAATAGAGATAGGAGAACACTTATTCGTCATCGAAAGGAAGGATACATCATGAACGCAAAAGATTGGATGGTATGGAATTTAAATGAAGTGAGAAGAAGAAGCATCAAAGTCTGGTGCTCGATTCCTGAAGATAAGCTGAACTGGAAACCGGATGAGAACGCCATGACGTGTTTGGAAATGATTCGTCATGTGTTAGATAGCGAGTATTATTATTACTTAGCCTTACAAAATGGAGGCAGTCTATCGTCGTATGAGTCTCCGTTTGAAGGGCGTGACTTCGTATCAGTGCAAGAGGAGCTAGACTTTGCGGAGGTCTATCGGGAGGAATTCATGACATATGTCGGGCGACTACCGGAATCAGATTTAGCGATGGTCCAGATTGATCGTTCCGAATCAGGTTATGTCCGTTCGCTTGGTGATATGCTGTTACGAATTGCTTATCATGAAGCAGTGCATACAGGACAGCTACTCGATTATTTGAGAACAGCAGACATTGAGCGTGTGCGGGTTTGGGACTAAGGTAGGTGAATGAGAAAATAATGGTAGTACTATGAGCTACCGATGCTAGGGGGATGAAATTCTTGAATATACGTTTAGCCACGTCCAAAGACATGAAGGTAATAGCAAAAATTTACGTTGATACGTGGAGGACGACATACGCCGGTTTAGTACCCGATGTATATTTGAAACAACTCTCGGTTCAACGAGCTGAACAAAAATGGACACAGTTTTTGAACGATTCCTCACAAGATACGTTCCTATATGTGGTATTGAACGAACAGGGAATCACAGTGGGATTCGCAGCAGCTCAGATTCATGCTGATGATGGAGTACGGATAGGAGAGTTATCTGCCCTCTATATATTACCTGAAGCGCACGGCTTAGGGATCGGCAAAAAATTGATGGCGACTATCGCTGCTCATTTCCTGAAAGCAGATGTCTTCTCGATGCTGGTTTGGGTAATGAAAAAGAACGAGTCGGGACGAGCATTTTACAAACGACTCGGAGGTAAATACATAGATCATCGCCAGAGTCGTTTTGGGAATGTCACGGTTAAAGATGAAGCATATGAATGGCTGGATATTACCACGCTTGTCCGTCATCAGAATTAAAAACAAGGAGGAAGTACGATGCATCTGTACTTCCTCCTTATATGAATCACAGACTCCATTTCATTAGTAATCCAGCTTGTGTCAAACCGCCACCAAATCCATATAATAGAAGCAAGTCACCCGTTTTGATTTTCCCTTCGGTAACACCTATATCTAAAGATAAGGGAATGGATGCAGCGGAGGTATTTCCGAAATGGATGAGACTGTAAAGCGCTTTATCAAAAGGAACATTACTTTTTTCGCAAATCGATTGAATCATGCGTAGGTTTGCACTGTGCGGAATGAACCAATCGATTTGATCCAAAGTCATCGATGCCTGATCCACTACTTGTTTCATTCCACGAGGAACCGTGCTGACCGCCTACTTGTAAACTTCGCGTCCATTTTGGATGAGTTTATTAGTGGGAATGATAGGATCTTCGAACAAGTGATTTGACAAGTTCGAGCAATAGAGACTGGCTCCTTTTTCCCCTTCCGAGTTCAAGTAGAATGAAATAAAGTCAGACTGGACTTCATCGCGTTCCACAAGAACCGCTCCACTACCATCTCCAAATAAAATGCATGTGTTTCGATCGGCATAGTCAGTGATGTTAGAGAGTGTTTCTGCTCCGATGACGAGAATTTTTTTATGAAGACCAGATGAAATTAACCCGTTCGCCAGGTGTAATCCGTATGTAAATCCTGCACATGCGGCGTTCAAATCAATTACACCTGCATGATTGATACCGAGTTTTGCTTGTACCAATGATGCAGTACTTGGTGTCTTAAAATCGGGTGTCATCGTACAGATGATGATCATATCAACATCTTGAAATTCTGTATTGTAACGCTGTTTTAAATTCATGGCTGCTTGATAGGCAAGATCACTTGTCGATTCAGTCTGACCCGCGATTCTTCGTTCTTTGATGCCTGTTCGTTGCACTATCCATTCATCATTTGTTTCTACTAGTTTCTCTAAATCATGGTTCGTCATGATTTGATTTGGAACGTAAGAGCCGATTGCTGTTACTCGAGCATGATATGCAGTCATAAATGGTTCCTCCCTGTAAAAAGATGTTATACTTGGTTTTAGTACTAGGTACTAATTTAAGCGAATTTTCTTTTAAACACAAGGAATATAACTTATCGTACACATCATCAATTCGATTAGATGAAAAAAAAAGCGGTCTTTAGCGGATGCTCGAAAGGAGTAAGGAAGGATGATTGGAATCAGCATCGCCACCACATGGGAGTTCGACGCGACGATTGCATATTTTCATGTCTCGCCTGAAGAAAGAATCTTCTATCCGTATGGTGAATACTTTACGCGCGAGATGAAAGGGGAAACGCTCTTGTTTTACAGCACAGGCGTTCGAAAAGTAAATGGCATCGGAGCGAATCAATATATGATCCTCCGTTTCTCATTGACGAAGGTCATCGTTGCCGGAACGTGTGCCGGGATTGACCCGAGGTACGACGTACTTGACATCATCGTTCCAGATCGTGCCGTTCAATATGATTGTACGGTCAAAGAGATTGAACCACTCATTAAACCGTCATTCATCGTCAATCTCGACGTCTCAAAATATGGCAACGACTTTCATCTCGGAACGATCGGAACGGCTGATCGCGCTGTCGTCATGTGGCGAGACTATATCGAACTGCGAGATAACGGTCTGACGATTGCCGATACGGAGGCGGGGGCTGTCGCGTACATCTGTCAGAAAAATGCTGTCGAATGTATCATCATCAAAGGCATCTCCGATTTTCCGACAGAAGAGAAGAACGAGGGTGCTGTCGAAGCAAACGTCGAACAGATGCGGATCTATATCGAGAACACACCGAAAGTCATGCGACGGATTTTTGACGACTACTTGCATCGATTTCTAATGTAATTTGCACCCGATGCATTTCTTTACATATTTTCCAAGTTTCTTACGGCAATATAGTTCATTGGCATTGTATTTTTTGAAATATGTTCTATCATAGTGAATGGAAACGTTTTCTCGAAATGGTGAGTACATACCGAACTGTACAAGAAATGCGCTGCAATCATCAGGTTTCGTAGGTGTAGAAGTAGATGGAGGGACATAGAAGCATGTAAGAATGGAAAGTATCTGGTCAGAAACGGATTGATATTGAAAGCCGGTTTCGTCCAGAAATCGAAGGGCTACGCACGGTAGCTGCCTTACTCGTCGCAATGTATCACATTTGGTTCAATCGTGTCTCAGGTGGTGTCGATGTCTTCTTCGTCATCTCGGGTTTTTTAATCACGACATCAATCATCTCGACGATCAACCGGACAGGAGAGTTCAAGTTCCTTCCGTATGTGACAAAGTTGCTGAAACGACTGTTGCCATCGGTTTTATTCATCTTAGGTGTCGTCTTGGTATTAAGTACGTTTTTATTACCAGCATCGATTCTCGGTAAAACGATTCGTGAAGTCATCGCCTCGATGTTCTTTTATCAAAACTGGCAACTCGCCGTCTCAAGTACTGATTACTTGGACGCGACGCAAATGAAGTCACCCGTCGAACATTTTTGGGCACTATCGATCCAGTGGCAGTTTTATATGATTTGGTTCGTCTTGTTTTCGTTCATCTTATGGATGATGAACAAATATCAGATTCGGTCAATTAAAGCCGTCCTCAATGGTCTGCTTGGATTCTTGTTCGTCACGTCACTCGCGTACTCGATCTACCTGACTGAAGTCAATCAGCCATGGGCGTATTTCATTACGCCGACACGGGTCTGGGAATTCTCCTTAGGCAGTTTGTTATGCGTGAACTTATCGGCGATCCTTATTCCGAAAGGGGTGGCAACGATCATTGGCTGGATTGGTCTGATCGGTTTGCTGACGACCGGCGTCCTGTTTAATGTCTCGCAAATGTTCCCTGGTTATATCGCACTCTGGCCGATGACATGCGCCTTGATGATCGTGTTATCAGGGACGCAAGAGACACGGTTCGGATTAAAACGATTCCTCGGATCTAAACCAATGGTCAAACTTGGGGGGATTGCCTTCGGGATTTATCTCTGGCACTGGGTACTGCTTGAGTTCTATCGCTACAACGTCCAACAAACACCTGGCCTGCTCGTCGGCACATTGATTATTGTCTCGTCGATCGGCTTATCGTATCTGATGACGGAATGGATTGAAAAACCGATCCGGACTTCAACCGTCAATCGGACAGCGTTCAAGAAATTAGGTGCGCTGTTGACGGTCAACGTTTTGTTACTCGGATCATTACTCGGATTCGCTTATATGGAAGAGCAAGAGCTGAAACAAGCCGTTAGTAAGGATAAATATCCGGGTGCCTTAGCGATTGAACAGGCACTGTCTGTACCGAAGCAAGACCCATTCCCGTCATATGCGAACGTCTTCAATGACTTACCCCTCGTCCATACGGATGGTAGCAACCAAGGGCTACAAAAGACGGAAGCGAAGGTCGGCGAATACGGGAAGACGAAGGAGTATAAAGCAACGATCGCACTCGTCGGTAGCTCGCACTCAGAGCAATGGTTCGGTGCCTTACATGAAGCAATCAAAGGGACGGACATCCGTTTACTCAACCTGACGCGGTCAGGAACACGTTTTTCAACCGGATATGAACCGGACTCCCTAAAAGGGATCTGGAATCAGAATGTCTTGAACTACTTGAAAGATGCCGATGTTGATTTGATCATCTCACACGTAACAGCAGATGCTTCAAAAGACAGCATCCATCAACAAATGGTCGACCAGATGCAGTTCGTCAAGGACGAGTATGGAATCGAAGGTCTAGCACTCCGGGACAATCCACGATACGATTTTAACGTACTCGAGGCACTGGAGACGACAAGCATCGCTGACACGACGAAACAGATGAACGCACAACCGAATCAAACGGATGAGGCGTATTGGAAACAATTCGAAAAAACGAACCAGTCGCTCCATAAGCTGGATTTGACGCGTTACTTCCACGTCAAAGGCGAGTACCGTCCCGTTATCGGCAATGTCGTCATCTATCGCGATAACAGCCATATGACGAATACGTATGCGGAAAGTTTTGCTCCGATGTTCAACAAAAAGCTCAACGAGGTCCTCGCAGAAAAATTAGCAACGGACGAATAAAATATGTAAAACGAGGCTGGGACATAACTCAGTTTCACAAACGAAAGGCCCTCGAAACGTGTAGTCGTTTCGAGGGCCTTGTTCTATGACGAAAAA
>NZ_JACSNE010000025.1:0-50957 GCF_018619035.1 Exiguobacterium sp. s168
TACGATACCGGGGTTTTCGCTTTTTTTCTATGTTCGATTTAAAATCCGATGGATTTTATGTGTCAACCACACCTTATGGTGATGAGCCAAAAACTTACCTACAAAATCCTCAAGTTCAAATATGCAAGTTCAAGCATTCATGGCTAAGGGAGATGACTCTAATTCGATGAAGCTTGCATCCCTTAATAATATTGAAGAAAATAGTGGAACATTAGAGGGGGTCTGCATTTCCAAACGGAATGACTGAAAGTCAATTTTTAGGTCAGCTATCGTTAAAGGAAAGAACAAGTATCATAAAAGAAGCTAAAGAAACGGCTGAAGAAATTTTAGATGACCCAGCTTACGATTCTGAATTAGAAAATCTCGGAATAAAAGATTAATAGCTACCTTTGAAGTAAAAGAGGGACTATCTAGGTAATCTCTTCTCAGAATTTAGATAAACCCTTATTGTGTGATTGAAATTGGTGTTTGTTAGAGATGTAGTCTACTAAAAGGAAAAGATTGTATACGTTTCGATGTCGAAATGCATACAATCTTTTTTTTATTTTCTGATTTATTATCGAACAATCTATTCATTCTTCACGATAAAATGAGAGATTTTTTATTGATCAGCGATTCACTTTACATTCGATTTAAGTATTGTAAGTGGATTTGGTAAACATGATGGGAGTTAGTCGACCTACTATCGTCAAACTGGAACAGGATTCTTCGAAGTTAAATATTGCTCTGGCTTATGCACTATTTGGATCTGTCGCTTACGACATATATAAAAGAATTCAAGAAACAGAAACTCTCGATCCAAATCAGTACAAGGAAACAGGACAAATGGTAGGTTATTTAGAAAAAATCGGGCAATTTTCACGATTAAATGTTAGTAGTTTAAAGCGCTTAACTTCAAATGCTTTTATTGCTCTATCTAAAAAAGTTCCTACAATTAGCATTTCTTCAGTTAGTTTAATTTGGAATGCCTTCAATAGAAGAAAAGTAAAAAAAGAGTCAGTAAGTTCTGCTGAAGAAGTTGGGAAAGAAATGAACTGGAGTTTGGAAGCAGCAAAAACTATGAAAGAAGTGACACTAAATAAGCTGTACAATGATCACGAAACTCTGCTATCGATCTCTAACTTAAAAGAATTTAGTATCATCGCTTTCAACGAAGAGATTGAGAAAGGTGAAGATCCCGATTACGATTTGATGTGATTTTAGAAGAACTTTAAATACAGAAAACCTGCATTGTAACGCCAATGTAGGTTTTCTAATATTATGGGCTGACCTGGTTAAAGTTCTTAGAATGTGACGACTGATGTATTCTTCACAAACTTTCGTTATACTACGTGATTTTATTGCTTCATCCATTTCGCACTTCGACCAAGACCGGATGGGGAAATGATTCCCTCGTCACGTAAGTCGCGCAATACGCGATTGATGGTCGCCTCACTGATGTTGGGACAAGCCTTCCTTACGTCTGCTTTCGTGAACGGTGTAATCCGCCCCTCGACGAAGCGACGAATCCGATTGTTCTTGTTTTGGCTACCCGTCGTCACCAATCCGACGCGATCTTCCAGTTCTTTGTAAGCAGCAAGAATCGTGCTCAGCAGGTAGTTGATCCAAGGGAACGGATCCTGTTGGTTCTGGTGCCATCGCACGGAGGAGAGGCGAAGCGACTCATAATAATCTTCCTTCCGCGATTCGACGATCTTCTCGAGACTAATGTAACGTCCGACTTCGAAGTCATATTGATAGAGTAGCAAGAGCGTCAACAGTCGTGCCATCCGGCCATTCCCGTCGTTAAACGGATGGATCGACAGGAAATCGAGGACGAACAGGCTCGTCAGGATGAGCGGATCGACATCCTCTTGCTGCCGACGTTCACGTAGGCTATCGCATAACGCTTGCATCGCTGCCGGTGTCTCAAATGCAGGGACGGGGGTGAAGCGCGTCCGGCGAGTGCCATCCGGGAACGTCTCACTGATCTCATTGTCGACGTTCTTCCATCGCCCACCTTCGACGGGAACGAACTTATAAAGCTCCTTGTGTAGCTGCAACAAAATGTTGGCATTGACCGGGATGTCTTGAGCTGAAGCGTGGATTAGGTTGAGGACATCGCGGTAACCGGCAATCTCTGCCTCCGAACGATCAGCAGGGTCGGCAGACTTTGACATGATGGTTTGCAGTCGACTCTCTGTGACAATGATTCCTTCGATCGCATTCGAAGCTTTCGTCGACTGGATGACGGCGACATCACGCAGCGTATTAAGGATTTGCGGCGCTTGCTGTTTATAGAGGTCCTGTTTCCCTTTGTACTCGTTGATCCGTCCGATCAATCGGACGGTCTCCATCGGTAGGGCAAAGTCTTTTAGATAGGTATATGTATAGTCGCGCATTCATCGCACTCCTTTCACGAAATAGATCAGGTTAAACTAAACATACTCATTTCCATGTTCGATGACTATGTTTATCCTCATTATAACGTATTTAAAAGCGTTCAAATATAGATAAACATAATCAAATTATAATAGTTTGACTATATTTATCTATTTACTCACTATGATTACTTTTCTTGAATTAGATAGTCGAACACTTAATATTTGCTTGAAAGGGACAATCTCGACGTCGAGATTTCGTTTGACGAGGTGGACCTCCTCCTACACATAGTCGAGTTTTTCGACGAAGGCATCGAATCGATACGTTAACGGACCCTTCATCGCCGTCACCGTGATGATGTCTCCGCTGAAGATGGCGTCGTTCAAAGCGTTCTCAATCGTCCCATCGAGCGGTCCCTCCGCATCCTCGAACCTGAGATGATGCACTTCCTGGTAATAGAGTTTCAGCAATCCTTTGTGTTCAGGCATCAGGAACGGGATCCATTTCTTGTTGCCACGGTCTTCATAACTCATCTAAAGCACTCCTTCTTATAATAAGAACATTCGTTCTTATTATGTTCCGCGAAACTATGTTCTTCAATCAATTTCTTGGAACAATACATCAATAATGTTTGTTAGTTGAAAAAATAGGAGCTTTAAGTTTTCAAAGCAAAAAACGCCCAACAATCGAATGAGTGATTGTTAGACGTTGAGATAAATGACGTATAGCTTAATTCTTAAAGACAGAACGATCGTTTTTCATCGCAATAACTTTGAAAATAGGAGCAAATTCTTGTTCTGTTACACCAAATGCTGTCATAAATTTATTAAACATAGCTTGTTCTTCTCGCTCTGCTTCTCCATCAGATAGGGAAGAGTCTACTAAATTGGCAAGAATACAGAGTTTTTGCTCATGATTCAGTACTGGTGCAGCCTCTGCCAAGAATGTATCGATAGAGTTACGATCAAAATACTTAAATACTTTTTCCATTAAATCATCATTATTGTCTCCAATACGAATCGTACCTTTTTTGTTCTTACCACCTAATACAGCTAGTAGTTGACCAATTTCTTCATTATCAAACTCTCCATCTGAAGCCATCATGTAGACAAGCGATGTTGCGAATGCAAAATGAGGATGCATGCCTTGTTTATTTTTTGTGCTGTCTCCTTTAAACATATCAAATAATCCCATTTTAAATTGCCTCCTTAGTTATTTTGATTCGCTGCATATCTCAACTGTTCTACAAGTGAATCGAGTCGACTAACAGTAACGTCACGAATCGTAAGTTTTTTACTTCCAAATCCTTTTTTATGTGTCAGATAAATAATTCCTTCGTTTACACCAAACGGATTAATTGGAATTGGAATGATATCGAAGTCTACTTCTTTAATTTTAGCAAACGGAATCTTTTCAATTGTCGCACTTGGCATGATTGAACCTTTATGGATAGAGAGAACGACATCTGTTTCCGTCATCAGAAGAAAGCCATACTTAGTCAGAGAAGGTTGAACACCTTCTAACGCATAAAAAAGTTGATCGGACTTAAATTCTTTTTTCAATGCCTTTAATGTGATTTCGATATAAGACCTTTCGATTTTTGGTAATTTCATCTTTAAGTCTTCTAGCGTACTCAAACTAATTGGAAAAGCACTATTTTCTAACTGATTGTTAATTGCATCTAATTTACCCATCTTAATTCTCCTTAGCATGATTATATTGTAAATTTTATCATGTATTTTGAAGGTAAAATAGATAAAAACTGAATTATTATATAAATAAGTAATACAAAAAGACAAATGAAACATGCACTTGTCCCAAGGATCAATTACTCATTCTCCGACCATGCCGTCATGGTCGTTGTCCCGCATATACTTGTATAGCCAGTGCTTCTCCGTGATTGGCATCGCGAATCCAGCATCTTTCGCCTCCTGTATCGTCACCTGACCATTGCCGTCAGTATCGACGCGTGAGACATCCTCAGTCTTTGCAGTATCGGAAGTCGACGTCGCCGACGGTTCTGTTTTCTTCTCCTTCTTCTTCGTCAAACCGAGTGCAGCATTCGTCTCGTCCGGATTGCCGTTCTTGAACCGGTCGACGACAGTGTTTCCACGGACCGTATAGGTATACTGATACGCGGATGGAATCATCGTCGATGTATCCGGATAGGTAATCTGCGCTTCGAAGTTTGTCGCGCCACCTGCCTTGCGGATGACGTCCTCCATGTATGCCTGGTCGCCATGTCGGTTCAATGTACTGTCCTGCGGTGTGATGTTATAAGCATTCGAAACACCACCGAGCGAATCGGCGATGATATGTCCTTCATCGAGATCCGCGCGTTCGACGCCTGGCACCTTCGCCTCGTCAGAGTAGTAGCGTCCGTCACGTGTGACTTCTTCCGTCGCATCATCCTGGAGGACGATCTTCTTTGCGATGACGCGAACCAACTGTCCGTGCTCATTCGTGAACGCCCAGTATTTCCGGTCACCGAATCCGATGTCGACGACGACGTTCGCCTGCCGACTACCGGACAGGTCTCCGCCATCGACCATGATCTTCTTATATCCTGTGAAAGAATCCTGCGGAGTCGTCGTTTTTGATTCCGTTGATGGATTCGTCTCCTTTGATTGCGTGACTGTACTCGTATCAGCTGTATTTTCTGATTGTTGATCGGTGGAGTTCTCTTTCGTATCGGTCTTTTGTGTAGTCGCGTCGTCCTGCTGCGCTACTTGCTCTGTTTGATCTGATGGAGATGAGCTCGTCTCCATATCTGTACATCCTGCCATCAATAGGACGGCAAGGGGAATCGTTATGTAAGAAATCTTCATAGGTATACTCCTTTTCGTTCAGTCTGTCATTGCGTCCTTCATTATAACGCTACTTAGCCGTTCTTGCTGTCTTAATTGAAATCGGTGGTGCGGTAAATGATCTTTTCAAAGGCATGGAACAGAGCGATCCCGCTCTGTCTGATGGAAAGGGACCGCAAGCCGTCCTGTTTCCGTACTCTAGCTCGCTCCTCGTCGGCGCAAGGGCCATCAAAAAAAGCCGCTGCCGTTCCTCGTCTTCCTCCGCGTTTTGGCTCAAAGCACGCTTTTCGCTCGCGGGCTCCGGAAGCCTTCGTCCCGGTGCGCTGTCCGCTTTTTTTGATCTTTCCCTGCGGTCACCCTTGCCCCGTCTCGCGACGCTCGCTGCGTTCCCGTCAACAGGACGGCACCGTGTCGGACTGCATCCCACTCGCGAAAGGAGCTTTTCCATGAAACTGACTACACTCGTTGAAATCACTCGTATCCGCCAAGAGGTCCGAGAACCGGACCTCGCGCTCGAGACGACGCACATCACGTCACCCGAGGACGCGTTCTGTGTCGCGAAACGCTTCATCCAGGACGATGACCGGGAAGTGTTTCTCGTCATCCTGCTCAACACGAAGAACAGGGTCATCGCCGTCCACCGTGCACACGTCGGAAGCATCAACTCGAGCGTCGTCCATCCCCGAGAAATCTTCAAGTCCGCTATACTCAACAATGCGACGTCGCTCATCGTCAGTCATCAGCACCCGAGCGGTGACCCGCATCCGTCAAGGGAGGACATCGAGGTGACAGAACGGCTCGTCGAGGTCGGACGTATCGTCGGCATTCAGCTTCTCGACCACATCATCGTCGGTGCGGGAGAAGAATACGTCAGTTTGAAAGCGCAAGGTGTCTTGTAAAGGAATGGTATAGCGTAGACGGACGGGACACCCCCCTCCTGTCCGCGCGAGGGCATGGACGAAAAACGGCGTCGTTTTTCTTTGAAGAAAGCACGATCGAATATGGAATGGATTTGTCCCAAATCCAAAGGCAGTGAGATGCCCGCAGTGGATCCGTCCACCGCGGGCAAGAGTCTGTGCATCGTCTTTTCTATAGGGAGGAGCGACATTCGTGAGGTGGTGGTAAGTCTATAGTAGTTATCGAATGGATGAAGGTCTATAGACGGATAGCTGATTTAGATTGATTGATGATGACGTAGATGTTTCTGTCTAGTCTTTTTGTAGTCATGTAGAAAACAAAAGAGCTTTCGGGCTCATGCGTGAGGCATCTCTACGTTCCTGTTCCTTGCGACGGAGGACACGGAGCGTTCTATAGAATGCTAAAAAGAAAAATAAAAGGTTAGGATTTAGTGGAAGGAATGTCATACTAAAGGAAAGAGTCTTGTCCACGTGTTAGATCGTCGTTAGCGCTTCAGTAGTAAATGATGTATCTCGTGCGAGGATGTCTAAAGGAGGAGAAACTACATATGAACTTTGATGGGTCGACCGATGTATTCGGTGCAGCACTTACGAATGTCAATCTACTCTACCTCGTACCGATTGCATTCGGACTTTTCCTATTGATTGATTTCTTATTTACGAAAGAAAAGAAAAGAAAAGCTTTTTAAGCTGGACCGGTAAGGTATTATTGGTGCCGCTCATTCTGATCGTAGGTGTACTTATTTATCTCTATTGATTCGATATGCAAGAGGATCATGTACATTTTTATGTTGGAAACGATGCTAGAAAAGGTTGTTTCTTTTTTTGTCCTTACGTGGAAAATCAATTGTATGTCACTTTGTAACCACTCGGTTATCTCTTATAACATCTTGCTTATTTGATTTAAGGTAATTCGTAAGTATGATCGATTCGTCCTATGCTGTAATCAAGAAAACAGTGAGGAGTGGAGTAGATGAGCGTGCTAGAGATGTTTGATATGCTTGATCAAAATAAAGGGCATAGAGAGGCGGAGCTCTGTAAGGTGACATTAATTGATGCTCAGCTTCGATTCGTGCGAGAAGTGGATGGATCGATTGAGCACGTAACATGGTTCATCGACGTGGATCGATTAACCAACTTCATGCAGGAACACTTTACTAAGCAGACCCGTTGAGGTCTGTTTTTTGTATATCGATTTACATATCGGCTAACCTATCAATAAAAATGGACAGGCGGGAAATATATCCAACCATCTCCTGGAATTCACTGTATACTGAAGATAAATTACAAATCAGGAATGGAGCGATGAAAGATGAAACGAAAATGGATGGGTGCTAGCTTAGCATTCGCAAGTGTTGGGTTACTCGTTGGACCACTACAGGGCGCAGAAGCAGCGACACCGAAAATTAAGGTCCATTATATCGATGTCGGTCAGGGAGACGCGATCTACATCAAGATGCCGAGCGGGGAAGACATCGTCATCGATGGTGGTAACAAGGGAAAAGGCGATGAACTCGTCGCCTATCTGAAGAAACAGAAGGTCGGCGACATCGAGGTGTTAATCTCGACGCATCCGGATGCCGATCATATCGGTGGTCTTGATGAGGTCCTCGACTCGTTCAAGGTCAAGAGCGTCTATGCACCAAAGGTGAAGCATACGACGCAAGCCTACAAGGATTTTTTGTTGGCGGTCAAACGCGAGAAGCTGACGATTAAGATGGCAAAGGCTGGCGTCTCGCTTCCTGTCAAAGGAGGCGTCAAGGCGCAATTCGTCGGACCGGTCAAAGAGTATGCGAAGAGTGACTTGAATAACTGGAGCGCGGTCTTACACGTCGCCTATAAGAAGAATACGTTCTTGTTCACGGGAGACGCGGAACTTAAATCGGAACAGGACATGATCGCGAAGAAGAAGACACTGCGTGCGGATGTTCTCAAGGTCGGACATCATGGAGCGAAGACATCGACGAGCGCGACGTTCCTCAAATACGTCAAACCGAAGTACGCCGTTATCAGTGTTGGGAAGAATGCTTACGGACATCCGACGAAGGAAGTCGTGACAAACCTAAAACGTGCGAAGGCGACGATGTTACGGACGGATAAGAGCGGCACGATCGTCTTCGAAGGGAACGGATCGTCCTACACGATCAAGAAGTCGAAATGACAAAGCGAAAAGGAATCATCGACCGAATTGAAGGGAAGTGGGTCGTCGTCGAGTTCGACGACGGGATGCGCGACATTCTGATTTCTCGCTTCCCGATGACGGTGGAGTCGGGCGATGTCATCTGGATGGACGAGTATGGTCATATCGAGAAGGATGACCAAGAACGGCAGCGACTCTCCGGTGAAATTGATAAGTTGATGGAAGAACTATGGGAAGACTAAAAAAGAAATGAGCTGAAGCAGATGAATAAGTTAGGAAAAGCGGTCGTCATCGTCGGGTTAGGATTATCACTCGTCGGATGCGGCACACAAGAAACGGTTGAAGATCCACCTAAAAAAGCAGCGAATCCGACTGAAAAGGTCGATGTAGCGGAAACGAAAAAAGAAGATGTCTATTTCAAGGATGACACGTTAAAAATTGAAATGGCGACCGTCAAGATTCTTTCGACAGAAGTGCTTGAGCCAAGTAAAGAGTATTTCCGTGAGAAACCGCAACTCGTCTTCACGTACGAGACAACGAATGATAGCACGAAACCACTTAACGGGATGAATGTCTGGATTGCCTGCTTTGAAGCGACACAGGAAGGAACGGATACGATCAATAAGTTAGAGGTAGGCATGACGCCACAAGAAGAGAAGTATGCCTCTTATTTAGAGCATCAACTCGATGATATCAAACCGGGTGGTACGGCGAAGGGTGTCATGGCTTACGATATCGAGGATCCGAAGGCGGTCGTCACCTTGAAAGCGACCCAAGGATTAGCAGGGAAAGAACTAGGTGAAAAGAAAATTGAATTGAAATAAATCACTATTTTTAGTGATGAGAGAGAAGCAACGTGAAGTTGTTTCTTTTTGTTTTTTTTGTATTTTTGTTGCAAATGCAATAAAAAATACTTAAAGTAAAGGTAATTACTTAATGACGCATATAGAAGCGAGGTTCTTTATGAAAGAGATTCTAAGAGAAATCGGAATGATAGCAAGAGCCCTAGATTCAATCAGTAATCTGGAATTTAAAGAACTCAACCTATCCAAAGGTCAGTACGTATACATCGTGCGTATCTGTGAGAATCCTGGCATTATTCAAGAACAATTGATTGATTTGATTAAAGTGGATCGTTCCACAGCAACAAGAGTATTACAAAAGTTAGAAGCTGGCGGTTTCATCGAAAAAAGACCGGATGCCCTGAATAAAAAAATCAAAAAAATCTTTCCGACAGCTAAAGGGAAATCAATTTATCCATCGATCATCAGGGAGCATGAACACTCGAATGACGTTGCATTGACAGGTTTTTCTGAATCTGAAAAAGATGAAGTCTTCGAATATCTTCATCGTATACGAAAGAACATTGAAAAGGACTGGGAGTACGTGAAAAAAGGAAACAAACGAGACTATTAAGAAAAGAGGATGCGACATGATTAGACCTTGTACTGAACATGATGTGAATACGTTACGAGAGATCAGTATTCAGACCTTTTCAGAGACGTTCGAGCATGATAATGAAGAGGAGCATCTCCAAGCCTATTTAAAAAAAGCATATAACAGCGAAAAATTACGCAAAGAATTATCGAATCCAAATTCATTTTTTTACTTCATTGAGCATCAAGAGAAGGTTGCTGGTTATTTGAAGGTAAACGTAAAGGACGCACAAACGGAGGCAATGGGAAAGAATGCCTTAGAGATTGAACGAATTTACATTCGAAAAGAGTTTCAGAAGCTAGGACTTGGTAAAGAGCTGTTAAGTCATGCGGTTGGCGTTGCACATGAGCATCAGGTGAGCACGATTTGGTTAGGCGTATGGGAAGAAAATAAAAATGCGCTAGCCTTTTATAAAAAGAGTGGTTTCGTCAAACGTGGTCAACATTCCTTTTTCATGGGAGAAGATGAACAAATCGATTGGATTATGGAAAAGCAGCTCTCGAAATAAATCATAAGGAGAACAGGTAGATGTATATTCCTAAATATTTCAAAGTGAATGACTATGAAGAAGTCTTAGCGTTTATGAAAGAGCACGTGTTCATTACATTAGTGACGATTCAAGACGGTACGCCAATCGCTTCACACATTCCAGTTCATTTATCGGAACAGAACGATACCATCATGATTACAGGTCACTTAGCCTACGGAAATCCCCAATGGAAAACACTGGATCAAGAAACGAACGTATTGATGATATTCCAAGGTCCTCACGCTTATATTTCTTCTTCTTGGTATCAAGAAGAGAATGTTCCGACATGGAACTATCAATCTGTACATGTTTACGGAAATACCAAGCTATTGAATGAAGATGAGTTACGACAGGACTTAAGTTCCATGATGTTGCGATACGAAACAGGACGAGAGAATGAATCTGTATCCGAAGAAACAATGAAGATGTTGATTGAAAAAGAATTGCCCGGTGTTAAGGGATTTCAGTTTGAGGTGACGGACATCCAAGCTAAATACAAATTGAGTCAGAACCGCAAAGCAGAAGATTATATGAATATCATCGAACAATTGCCTAAAGAAAAAAAGACCCATTCGATAGAAATAGCGCATCAAATGAGTCGACTTAAGCAAGGCGATACCAAGTGACATGATACTACTTAAAAGGACGTATCTAGAAATCAGATGTGTCCTTTCTGGTTATCCTCTTAAAAGGGTTTCGGCTTTTTTCTCTGCCGTTTTCTCATCTGTCCAGTCCATCTCGGATAACATACTTGCTTGAACCTTTTCAATCTGTTCACGCGTATAGCCAAGTTGCTCCATTGCGATGGCAGCATAAGCAGTTGCTTGGTTGTTAGTCATGGTCAATCCTCCGTCTTGTTTGTATTGTCAGTCTTATCCTACTTTTTATAGTACTTGATTTTAAAAGAGGAGCGAACATATTTTTAACGACTACGGAAATCTTGTTCGGGTACATTGAAGTGACGCGTTATGATTTGCCGTACCTTTTCCAAATCACGGTCTTCCGTCGAAATCATCTCATCGTACCATGCCTTTTCGAGGACTTGTTCGGTCTCTTTACTGACGACTTCTGTGTTCAGGATATGATGAAGCGGTCCTGAAGCGTCATCGAGGATACGGAAGTGTTGGCTGATTGGTTCTTCTCCTGGAATGACCAACGTATAAGCAACTGTCTCGTGTTCGTCGAAGTCACGGTCGTTGGCTTTCGCGAACGGTTCGAAGAAGTCTGTTGCACCATGAACGAGCATCATCGGTTCGTTGAACGATGATAGATCTTGTTGCGTATCCTGTTTAGCGATACTCGTGAGGTAAGCACCGACGTCCTCTGGTGAATGTTGCATGATCCGTTCCAGCCGTTCGGCTAACGGTAACTCGGGGTTAGTGATCTGCGCATGCTGTTCGATATACTCAATCATCTTAAGCGGCGATGCTTCGCGTTCCAGGACTTGTTCCTGCTCGAGCAAAGTATGGATCTCACGGATGAAGTGACCGGATGTCTGATGGACTTCATGCAACAGATCTTCTTTGTCGCATAAGTCCCTGCCTTGCGTCCAGTTAGCGAGATACGACAATGAAAACTCATCCGTCGGAAAACCAAAGTGCGCTGCGACCGTATAGGCGACCATCTCTGCTTGGAATTCTTTCTCATATGGATTCAACTCGATTCCACGTTCTTCGTTCCGGTCCATATTATGCAGATTGGCATGGGCGAGTTCATGGATCAGGACAGTGATGTTTTCAATATCCGAGTTCCGCGGGTTCAAGGCGATCGCGTTCAGTTCTGGATAAAAACATCCTTTCGCGGTACCGAGTTCGTTCAACGGTTGATCGAGTAACGTCACGTCTTGTTCCTCAGCAATCCCGTTCAACGCGCGGCGAAATGATTCCGCCTCACGGATTGATCCGTTCCGGTGGTAGGAGGCGAACAATTCTGAGACCTCGAATCCCTTCTCCCGGGCATCGGTCTGCGTGTACTCGAAGACATGACCAATCTTATAATACATCGCTTTACGGGTCGGAAGCGCACCTTCCATGGCACGCTTTTGCTCCGTTTTTGTCGCGTCCTTCCATGCGACCCAATCCGCCTCTCGTTTGATGAACGTAACAGGGGAGGGAACAAAAATCTTGATGCCTTTTTCTCCTTTTTGCACCTGTATGCCTTGCTTCTCCCAGTACGCATAGGAACCGACGGCACGTGCACCTTGGAACTGCTCTTCGATCAATAGCATGTTCCGAGTTGAGTAGCGATGGAACCGGCTCATGAAGTCGAGATGTTCTTTGATACTCTCCTGACTGACGAAGTGAGAAGCGAGCTGTGTCTCCATCTTGTCGGTCAAGGCTTGTACTTCCTTCTGATAATCCTCACGTGTTTTCTTCTTGTATGCCATGTATCTCACGCTCCTTCAGACGAGAAAGACGAATCGGCAGCACCTTTGAAATCTTCTAGTTCCTGCAGAACAATCGGGTCGGTAGCGAGTCGGTTCAGTAGTAGATGACGACGATCACGTGATACCGGTAGCAACAACAAAGGTTCTTCCTGTAAGAGCTGAAGGAACGCTCGTTCATCCTGAGAAACCGGAATATCATAATGCGCTTGATGAATCATGACGGTGACGTGGGTCGGATGTAATTCGAGAAATGTCACGAGTGTGAAGGCTTCTGGTCGTCTCATTTGTGAATCATCCTTTCTTCATCCGAGTGCTTATATTGCTTTCGCTGGTCGATTCGTTTTTTGACAGCCGTTTCTGCCGTCTCAAGAAACGAAGGACGATATTCGGTCGTCGGGATGATGTCCTCGATGCTTTCCGTCTGCATCAAGGCTTGTACGAGTTCGATCAACACCTGTGTTTGAAGGTCAGTTTGTTGAATGCTTAATCGTAACGGAGAGAGACTTTTGGTGATCTGTTCTTCCCAGAAGGGTGTTAACTCTTGCTCGATCTGTTTCGAGACAGAACGACTGACATAGTTCAAATCCCATTGCTTTTTGATCATCTCTTGATAATCGCGGACGATGTGATCGATTGCCGGACCGATACCGGATAACCGTTCTCTCTCCCGGTATTCCTCTAAAAATTCAGCAGTTACAGTACTCATCCGAATCCGAACTTGTTTGGTTTCCTCCATTTGTATGCTCCTTTCATTTACTAATCAACTCGTTCAATAGTTAAATACTTCCTGATTAAATAAACCATGAATGATACAATGAACATCTAAAAAAGATTGAGTGAGGTAATATCCATGTCAACATTACACATTTATAAAAAAGTAAAAGTCATTGATGCACCTATCGATAAAGTATTTGATTATATTTCTAAAATGGAACATATGCGTAGTTGGAGCAGTACAATTGAAAACTATACATTTGCTGAAGGAGATCCGGCTGAATATAATTACGCTGGTCAAACGTTTCATGTCATACAAAAACTAAAAGATAAAACATTTTCTGCTGATGCTTGGGTGGAAGAGATTCGTCCACCTTATTTTATTGATGTCCGAAATAAAGATGAGTTAGGTATATCGATTGGTCAATATGAATTGCATGCGAGACAAAATCAAACAGAGATGCGAATCACTGTATCAGCAGAAATATTCCACTGGTATCATTCATTCCTTTATAGACTCGCTAAACCAGGTTTGAAAAGGCTCTACAATAAAGAGTTTCGTCAATTAAATGACTACGCTATTAAAATGAGTCATCGATAACACTAGACATTGTCCGTCATCCTGATGTTGAGAGGGTGACTTTTCCTTTTATCGATCGTGATCGATTTCTTGCTGAAGAAGTTCAAACGCTTTTTGATTTTGTATGTGTTCCCATTCATCGTTCATGTGTCGTCCGATTCGATAAAGCATCTCTTGCATAATCCGTTCGCGTCGAAACGCTGATCGGATTTTTTGTTTAGGTGAGGATGTAGCGTTCTTCGCACGCTTCGGGGATGACTTATCCGACTCACGCATCTCGGACAGGATGGCGTTTCCCATTCGTGTATAGAGATCCTGTTCTTTCGTCTTCCGATAAGTCGATGCTTGCGATGCCGATCCGTAACTTCGCTCGTAGAATGCGACCTCGTTATCCAGTCGTTGCTTGAACGAGGCGTGTTCTTTCTCGAAGTGCGTCGCAAGGTATGTGTCAGTGAGTTGATTGAGTGAAGGACGCAGTTCTTGCATGCCGTTCATGTTGTAGTACCATTGCCGTTTATCGTCCGGTAGTTGTTTTTGAATCGCTTTATACTGTCGTACGAGTTCAGGATGCAAGATTCGATTTGAAAGAGATTCTGTTGAATGATTTCGTTTGTGCGCTAGGACTTCATCACGGATGAAGTCATTTAGTTTCTCTTGTTCACGTGTCCGGACGGCAAGCATATGGACGACTTGTGCCTTCATCTTCTCAATCGTTTTCGGTTTGCGTTTGCCACGCTCGCGTGGATGAATTGTCTCGACCGTCGCAATATGAACATGGATATTGTCCGTGTTGTAGTGGATTGCAGCAGTCCATGTCGCGTGTAGCATCTGTTCCTTTTCGATCATCAGCGCGATCGCGTTCCGTGTCGCCTGCATCAATCGTTGTTCATCGATGTAACGATTTTCTTTGACACCGACTTCCTGTAACCATGCTTCATCGAACGAGATGACGTCTTGCCAAAGGATGCTACCGTTCTCTTGTGCCCGACGGAAGATATCGCGTAACTGCTCTCGTTCAGTCGCATTCAATCGGTCTTGTGTCTCTGTGAACAGACCGCTTGATTTCAGTTCATCTTCCATATAGTCGTGGTAGTTCTCGAATTGATGCGACCGCGCTTTCGTCTCCGGACGATCGATGTAGCTGAGGTAGGTCGTATAAAGACGCGCACGTCGAGTTGCTTGTGGCAACTTGAACTTCGACTTGATGATGACGCCGGGAATGTTACTCATCCTGCATCACCTCACGAAAGAGTGTAATCAATAGTTCGAGTTCGGTTGCGCTCCGCTTGAGATGCAAGGTGTTCGCTTCGAGCTGTCGTTCAAGACGCGCAATTTGTGTAGACTGGACACCGTCTGCACACCAGGTGATCACCAATCCTTTCAGTAATTCTTGACGGGAACACGACTGTTTCTCCGCTTGTTCGTCAAGTTGTTTGATGAGGATTGGATCGATATCACGAATTAAGAGATCCATCTGCTTTCCTCCTTCCATTACGAAAGTGAGTCTCAATGTTCTAAAAAAATAAAAAGTTTTCCGAACAATTCTTTTGTTCCTCCTGTCATTAAAAGTGAGAAAGCTAATATCAATCAGATAGGAAAAGGAGGGAACAACATGCAGTCAGTGATTGAACAGAGTTACGCGCTTGGAGAAACTGTGAGCGTCTCTTTGATCGTCGAACTTTTAAAGTGCATGTATGCACACGTGAATCTGTCTCACTAGATATGAGCGACGCTTCTCGTTCAAAGAAAGATTCGATTAAAGTGAATTAAGAATTTTTTCCATTTGTTGAAACCTCACTCTTTATAATGCTGTATAAGGATGAGAGGAGGGATGGAAAATGTCAGTTTGGGTGCTCACGTTGTTCGGATTAGCTTTTAGTTTTGGTTCGTTTTATGTCATGTTAAAAGTATTTGAGTCGTTAAAAAGATAATCTGAGAACACATTCAACGAGCCGCGATGCTCGTTTTTTTATTGGACTAGATAAAAGAACAATCAAGTTCTTCAGATAAAAATCAGAAGCAGTAAAAAGCAAATTGGATCTAAAATCGTGAAAAAGAGCATAAGGGGAAACTGCTATCACTCACCGTGCTAGCCTAGGCGGAGCCTAGTGTTTCCCTGATATCATCAAAATCGCCAAAAGGTCACACCGCGTGCCACTAAAAACGACATTTTGGCACGGCGTTTGCCACCTTACCATTTCAGTTCACGTGCTTTAATGCGCAGCTGATCCTGCTTTTTTTCTTCTTGTGTGAGTTGTTTTTTCAATTCCGTTTGTCGTAACAGTGCGTCTTCTTTATCTTGCTTCAGATTGAAAATCTCGTCCTCGCGTTCGACTTGTTCATCGAGTGTCAGGTCAGGTAGGGTGGCTTGTTTCGTCTCGACATCCTGTTCAATTTGCTGGACGAGAGAAGCGTGTGCTAGCTGTTCGCGTTTCATTTTCTTGATCCGTTTTTGACTTTGTACGTGCTCGTCAGAGAGAAAAAGTTGCGCATAGTCGTCTGCTTGTTGAATAGAAAGTGATGTCCTTAAGACGCGTCGCTGATCCATATAGAGTGATTCGACGAGTGCCTCTTCTCGATTCGTAGTCGTCAGCTTCTCGAGTGATTGTTGAGGTTTAATGACATACAAGCGAAGGGCTAGCTGATCAAAGTCACGCGGTACATCTTCGATTTCGAAGACATAGTGCTCGTCCTGGTGATAGACGACGCGGACGCGCAACTCATCCGTCGGTCGTTCCTTATAAGCGATGCGCGTGACAAGTTTCGTCGCGTAGTCTTGGGGTTGGTCGAATTGGAGGCGGACACGCATCTGTTTCCGCTCTTCATCATGAGACCAGTCAAGAAGCATGACGGTCTGTCCATTCGTCAACCGTTGTTCTTCACCGATCGGTGTCGCATTGATGGGTTGTTCCTCAGCAAAGAAGAGGGAGGAGAAACCGAAAAACAGAAAGCCGATTAAGAAAAACATCCCTGTTCCGAGATACAAGCGCGACCAGTCACGGGTCAACGTTTTTCGTTTTCCTGTCTGCATTTAAACACCCCCTGATGACTTGAGACTTTTCATTTGGTCGACGATGAAGCGACCGTCTTGATGTGTAAACGTCAGTTCGACCAGCTCATCGGATGTCTCTTCATAGCCGTTTGAATCAATTGTCAACGTGCGTTTGAAGCGGACGAGACAATGTTCTGGATCGTCGTGACGCGGAAAGACTTCGATGTCAGCGACGGAGGCGGTAAACTTGTCATCACTTCCGCTACTTGCGAACAACGTCCGTTTGAGGGACTCCGACATATACTGATCAGCTTGTCGTTTGCGCGTCGGATAGGTGCCGTCCTCCCATGTGAAAGCGAACGTGATGAAGCGTTCCGCGGTCTTAGAAATGGTCGAGTGCTGTTCTTGCTCTTGTTCGTCAGTCGAGATGGGCGGATTCGACACCGTCGTTTTGGGTAACGAATTCTTCTCGGCTTTCTCTGTGATTCGATGTGGTTCATCTGATGCGATTGAGCGATATTGATAGACATTGGCACTGATTGATAGCACCAGACAGAACAACACGAGCCACAGGAGATGACGGCTCGTCAATGCCATAGTGCATCCCTCCTTATAGCGAAAACAACGGTGCCGGATCGATGTGTCCGGACCAGTCACTGGTCTTAAATTCGATGTGCAGATGATTACCCGTCGACCGTCCGGTCGACCCACACATCCCGATAGATTGCCCGGCTTCAATCTTTTGTCCCGTCTTAACCTGGCGTGCAGAAAGATGTGCGTAGGCGGTAATCCACTCGCCCTGTTTGATCTGAATCAACTGCCCATACGGTCCGCGTAAGCCACTATAGGTGACGGTACCGGAGCGGACGGCGTGGACGGTATCCGAGTTGTGGCAACTGAAATCGATGCCCGTATGCACGTCCGTCTTTCCAAAAACGATCCGTGATCCGAATCCTGAAGTCATTTGAAGCGGGATGTCGAGTGGGGCATGGAGTTTCCCTTTGATCGGTCCTGTCTTGCCTTCCGCTAGCACTGTCGGTGTCAGATAACGGAGGACGGCATCAACATATTCGATGTCGCCATAACAGGCTTGATGCTCGATCGCGCTCGGTCGATGACACTGATAGATGCCAGTCTTCTTGACGCGTTGGTACATCATCTGTGAAAAGGAGATCGCAAGTTGTTTCGTATAGCGTCCCCCATTTTCTTGGACGTAATCGATGAAGCCTCCGCCGAAGTTGTAACTCTGGAGCGTCAGCTTGACGTCCTTGTTCGCTTGCCGGAAGACAGATGCGAAGTGCTTCACACCGTAACGAATGCTCTCGTCAGGCGAGGTGATGCAACCAATCCTTCCACACTTCGATTCACTCGCTTGCATCGGATCGTTCCCGCGTCCGCCGCTCTCCTGCATCATCAAGGCGAGGACGACGTTCGTCTGTCCCTCGAGTTGTTCCTTTTTCAATTCACGCGCGATCGCTTCCCGATATTGTAGAACGTCATCACTGACTTGCAGACTCGCGTCCGAGTAAGCGATGGGTGTCTCAGTCGCCTGTTCGTTCTCGATCCCGGTCAACGTATCGATAATACCCGCGACGATAATGATCAGAAGCAATAGTAGTAGCGCGATACCGAGGGCGATCAGACGATACTTTAAGGTCAGGAGTCGCCATTTCATCCGGACGGCGACACGTGCCGACTGCCGGACCGTACTCCACATCAGGCACCACCTCCGAACAAGGTCAGCTCTTCGGGTGAGACGTCAACATCGAAGATCAGCGTCTTCACACCGGAGATGCTGAGGACAATGCGTCCCGTCTCGAGTGATGGAATCAACCGCGTCTCACTTTCGGTCAACTGACCATCGAAGACAGTCTGGATCGTCGGGATGCTCTCGGCATCCTGTTCGCCGATAAACTTATACTGCGTCAGCTGGAACAACGTCTTGACGTTCTCTGCGTTCTCCGACTTCGAACCGGTCGGTACAAAGTCCGTGATCAGGTGGGAAGCGAAGAAAATACCGCCGAAGTATTTCCGCGCTTCGCGCATGAACTGTTGCAGGTATAGAATCGCGGGTTGGGCGATATCGCGCGTATTGATCAGGTGATGCGCCTCATCAATGACAATCAAGTACTTGAAGGCATCCTCGATCAATAGTTCGCCCTGGTTGTAGCTGCGGAGTTGTCCGGCACCGTTGAGGATCATCCCATCCCACAGCATGTTCATCAAATTGAAAACCTGTGCCTGAAAGATCTCGTCTTTCAAATTCGTCAGGTTGCGGAGTGGGAAGGAGACGATCGCTTCCTCATCGAACCGCTCAATCGAAGAGTGTCCATCGAAGATGTTGCCGTAGTTATGGACGAGGTTCGTGATCGCGAGCTCGATGTTCTCGAGCCGTCTGACACGGTTCATACTGATCGTCTCGCGGATTGTCGTACGCGCAGCATCGACATACAATTCAGAACGGACCAGCGCTAAGAAGTCGGAGAAGACAGGGTAGGCGTTCGCAGGATGCGTCGTGATCGGCGCATCACCGTCCTCATTCCAGAGTCCTTTTTCAAGGTAGAGCTGTCGCAATAGAATCTCGAACTCGTTTGCCTCTTCTTGCGTCGCAGCCGGATTAATGTAGTGATAAAAGACAGCAATCTTTGACAGGTGTTGCATAAACGAGAGTGCTTCATCCGCCGAGCCATCAGCGTGCGTCACCGTCTTATAGACATGCAGCGGATTGATTCGCCCGGCGGAACCGTCGAGTGCGATCTCTTTCCCACCAAGCTGTCGGACGAGGTCGGAGAACTCGCCTGTTACGTCCAAGATGCGGACGTGATTGCCTTTGATAGCTTGATCGAGGACCGTTTTCTTGAGCAGTGTCGATTTCCCCGAGCCCATCTTCCCAATCATCAACGCGTTATAGAACTTCCGTTGCTTGTCCTTGTGGAACAGGTCAAAGATGACACTCCCGTTCGTGTCGGTCGTTCCGTAATAGGTACCGGTTGGATCCTGCAACGACGTGAAGTGGAACGGATAACCACCGGCGATTGAGAGCGATGGAATCTCTTTCCCACGACGCCGGTTCGGTAGCTTTTGCTGTTGCTCGTAGCTGAGGAAGAGACTCTGCCACTCCCATTCCTGTTCATTCAGGAAGACGGTTGCACGAAAGTTCCGTGCTTCGAGTTCTTCCATCACGTCCTGTACCTGGCGTTCGAGTACGTCGAGTGTCTTCGCTTTGACGTAGAGTCGGAGATGCAAGTACTTCATCGTCTCGCCCTGTGTAATCTGTTCGTAGAGCTCATTCAGTTCTTTGTACGTCTCCCGTGCATCGATCCGGTCGACATTATCCTTTGCATTCTCGAAGCGCGTATTCTGCTCGGCCATCGATTTGTTGATGGTCCGGATCATCTCCCGTTTGTCCGCCGTCCCGATGTCGAGCGTCGTCAGGACACCCGGGAGATTGAGGATCGGTTCGAGCCAGAAGTCGTAGACGGTCGATTGATACTTATAGACGTGGAGGCAAGCGAGATAACCGTCACCGGTCCGGACATAGTTCGGCTCGAAGCGGAGTCCGCCTTGCGGTTGGATGACTTGGACGAATGTCGGATTGTAGCCGTCCTGTTGTTTGACCGTCTCAGGGTCCTGCTTCCGTAAAAAACGCGTACGCCACATGCCATCATCACTCCTTTCCATCCTGTGTCGGTTTCGTATTCGGATTGTGCAGTTGGAACAGGATGTGGATTTTCTGTTCGAGCGTCAGTTCGACCATCGGATTGCTGCGTCGGAGCAGTTTCGTCAATTGATGCTTCCGTTCTCGAAGCATTGCTTCGTCCGGAGCATAAAAAAAGAGGAGATAATCGCGATTCGTGCGATGCTCCTCGAGGTAGACCAATTCCTGTTTCTTCTTTTGAAGGAAGGGACGGTAGGCAGCGTTTTGATTCTGCCGTAACTGTCGTTCAATCCGTTGTTTCTGTTTCTCCAGATTGAGCGGTGTATTAAGCGGGATCACCTTCAACGGATGGATGTACGCCTGCAAAAGGTAGGCGAGGGAGAAGATGTCATGATCCTTCTCCGTCTCAGATAGTCCGTAAATATCCTTTGAAGTCAGCTGGATGATGTCGCAAAACGTTCCATCCTGCATTTCGAACATGTCGAATGCTGTCGAATCAACGATCGGTAGAAGCGAGGCGACGGATGGCGGGATCCGGACGCGTTTCTCCTTGCTTGCTTTCGGTGTCGTCAACTGTACCTCGTCGAGCCAAGTGATATCGGTCGTAGCACTCGTTTTTAATCGTGTGTCTTCTGATAAACTCATCTGATCACGCTCCTTTCGAAGATTCATTCCGGTCGGTCAACGCGATATAGGTGTCCTTCTTCTTGATCAGCGCGTAATAGAGCACGTGGACCATCCGCTTTTCCGGATTCGTCGTCGGTCGGATGACAAGGAAAAGTCCAAACCCGACGAGGAAACACGTGAACGGTAGATGCAAGACGTCCGGGATGAACGGTAGGGCAATCAAACGGACGATGATCAAGGCGACGAGAAATAGTAAATCATAGAGGTAGAGCATCTTGTTGATCTTGAGTTCGGTCGTGACTTCGTTCGGAATCCGGTATTGGCGCTGTTGCATATTCTCACTCCTTTTTCGGGTCTAGACGCGGAACATCCGTCGAGTACATGCGAGACGATTCTGACGTCACGCGTGTCTGCGTTTGTTCGACATGCTTGAGTTCTTTTTGTGTCGTAGTCTCGAGTGTCTGATAGATCGACTTTCGTTGCCGCTGTGTTCCGGATGATGTCTCCTGCGACTCAGTGATAGAAGGCGAAGAACTGCTCGCTCCTGAAGAGGAGACGGTAGGTGGTGCCTCTTCAGATGTCACGTCAGATGTTGAGCCTGAGTGAACAGAAGTTGGACGAGGTGCACGTGATCCAATGGGTTGCTCCGACGATGAAGTAGGCTGTGATGCGATAGTTGTTTCAGAAGTATTGAACGCATCAGGTGAAGTAGCTTGTTGTTCCTTCATCGATCCATCGTGCACTTTCGATTGCGCAACAGGTGTTTGCGATGATGGCGAAGTAGTCGCAGATGTTGATGGTGAGACGGAGTCCGGACGACGTGACGTGGACTCCTCTGATGTTGTTGCAGTCGAACTCTCCGGATTCGCGTCATGCGTTGATAGATCAGCTGATTCGATACGTTGGTTCTCTTGTCCGGTTAATCGTGAAGTGCGCTCTTGTGCTTGTGAACGAACTGGCACACTATCAGACGAACGATCCGAACGATTCGTCGGTGTGCCACCACCTGATGGCGGATTCGGTGGTAACTTCGTACTGGCAGCTTCTGAGGCAGATGGAGTAGTTGGTCGTGATGTGTTCTTCATCGTCTGCCCGGCGACACGAGCCCCAACTTTCGCAGTACCTTTCCCAACAGCATACGCCCCGAGTGCGACACCCCACCCGCGTTTCAGACCCGCATCAATCCCGAAGAGACGTTCGACCATGTTTGGTCCGTCAATCAAGGCAGCGGAGAAAGCAATCAACGCGATCAAATAGGCGAGACCGTCGAGTGTATCAGCAAGATAAGCTGTCCCGATCGTATATAGCTTGATTGAGACAAAAATCAAGATGATGACGAGGAACGTATTCAGGATGCTTTGAATGACTTTCTTCGTCTTTTGTCCGCTATGCAGGTCGGCGGGAGCGACTAAAATCGCCAAGACATAATTAAAAGCCAATTCGAACGAAAGTCGAGCCAACTTGTAGGTGATCGAGAAAAGGGTGAAACCCATCACACCAAGTGTGACGAGAATCGTCAGCCAGTTCGGATGATAACGATAGTAGTACTGGTTATTCCAATCAAGCCCGCTTTGATCGAGTTCACCTAGTATTTCTTCGCTACCGTCCCAAAGGATAAATGATTTTGAAAGTTTTGATCCAGTAGTGGAGACGTCTAATTTATTGCTATCGAATACCTCATTAATCTGTAATCCTTTGATCAATTTAGTGGGAACATTATTTTTTACGTCATTTTCTGTATAGTTTTCAAAGCCATTTTTATCGTATGCTACTAAATCATTTAAATTTTCTTTGAGTATTGTTTCAGATATAGTTTCCTTTTCGGAACCAAATATACTACCACTCTTAACTTGATTGACTGCCTGATCTGTGAACTCATTTAGTTGTTTCATCGTAGGTGAGAGTAGT
This sequence comes from Exiguobacterium sp. s168, assembly GCF_018619035.1. Lineage (NCBI taxonomy): Bacteria > Bacillati > Bacillota > Bacilli > Caryophanales > Exiguobacterium > Exiguobacterium sp. s168. Next base: position 23,057 of record NZ_JACSNE010000025.1, read on the forward strand.
CCTAAAATCATCAGTGATATGAAGATATTGATAAGAAGCCCTTCTCGATCGAATTTCTTTTGAAAAATAATGAGATAGCCTGTAAAAACAAAGCTTGCGGCTAATAGTACATACAAAAAAGGTTGAATCGTCTGAACGAATTCAACCACTTGAGGATTATTAAAGAATGTTTTGATCAGCAAAATATCATCTGTAAGACTTTCGAGTGAATCAATCAACAAAGAAAGTCCTCTGACGAAAATCCACCCTACAGTTCGTAAAGCGTCGTTGACTAGATTACTTAAATTGAAAAGACGTTCGAATTCGGTAAGTTTCTGGATAACCTGAGCATCAGACATATCTATCCAGACCTCCGTTTCATCCTATTTATTATTAGTTACAAACTCATTGACTGTATCAGTAAAAGTCTCATCAGTCAGGCGATTAATATTTAGTTTGTCTTGAATCTTTCCTTTCGACACATAATATAAACGCTCACCTTGTAGAGTAGATGTGTATTCAAAGTTTGCTCGATCCACTATTTTTTTAGCATCAGGTTGAAAAGTATTATAGATGTTGATAGGGACTTCATTTTTTTTCGCTATGGAATCAAGTCTGCTTTGATATGAATCAATATCCCCATCTTCTGCTTTTAAGATCAGTAGAAATCCTTCCTGTTTTCCATCCATTAGATTTTCAACTTTGGATAGCTTTATTTGTTTCGCATGACTAGAGTCTTCCGTTTCACTACAACCGACTAAAAGTAACGCAGAGGAAATCAATAGTCCGGAGAGTGCTCGTTTCGCTTGCATGCCTCCACCCCTTTTCCTATGATGACACCTGTTCCGGATCCGTTAAATCGCCATTACTGACGTGGACCCGAAAATCGAATGTGTCTATAAGCGTAACAGTTTTTCGGTCGCCTGAGTCTGGGTCTTCTTCCTCAAATACGACGAGGAAGCCGTCCTGGGTCTGGATATTCAATACTTCACCGCGACGGAGACGCTTTTTGTTCTCCTTGATGATGGTCGCGATGACGCGGAGTTCACGCTGGATGCGTTCCGTTCGTGTCAGTTCTGTCATATGATGCCCTCCTTAGACGCCATGAAGGAGTTTTTCGAGTCGTTTACTGATAATTGTCTTCAAAAAGTGACGCTGGTTGTCCGTTACAGGGATTATCCTATCTTCGATGCCTTGTTCGAACACCGTGATGGGTAACGTATCGTATTCCGTCGTTTCAAATATGGATCGCAGAATTTTCGGTTGTAGGACATCACAAACGCGCCATCCTGTTGCGTCAAGCGTCTCCTCATCCGTCTCAACTGTCTTCGACGCAACTGAGGCGCCGAGATGGAAGGGGACACGAAGCGTATTCAGGTCGAGATGTGCATGTGCGCAGGGAATGACGAGGTCGTTGACGGAACGGTCCGTGTTGAAGTCATCCGCCAAGTATTCATAGCGGTATTTCATTGCCGTCCGTCCGGTCAAGAAGAGGGGATAGGACTGGATCCGGTTCTTTTGCTTGTCTTGGCGCTTGATCACACGGATGATCAACATCTCACCTTCCTTTAGCCCCATCACCTCGGTTGCCGTCAACAAGCGACGACCATCGACACTCTCCGTCTTCGACTTCGAAAGCGAGAAGGTCTGTCCGGAACGTGACTTCGTGACGATCGTCTGCTCGCCGAGCTTCTTCGAAATCAGTTCTGCCGTCGATTCGTCCGCCGTCAATAAATAGTGCGTGTTCCCGCAGTTGCCGTCGATGGTCTTCCAATCGTCTCCGTAAAGGTTCTCGAGTTGCGCGTAGGATTGGATGACGAGATTGAAACGAATGTTTCGACCGAGACATACAGTGATGATGTTCGCCATCCCTTCGATTGCTGGCATGTTTCCGAATTCGTCGAGCAGGAAGATGACTTGTCGCTCACAACGTCCGCTCGTCGCTTGTGAGGCGACACGAGCGAGTGAAGTGTAGACTTGTTTGACGTACAGTGAGGCGATGACATTCAATGTCGGATCGTAGTCCGGGACGATCAGGAAGACGGCAACGGGACGCGGGTGCTGGCGAACCTCCCGGATGTCGATCGGGGCATCCGTCGTCCAGTGGAAGATCCCGTCTGCCTCGTCCGTCCAACCCGTAAGTGTCACGGTGTAACGTTGTCGCTCAATCTCTACGATGATATCGGTATCCACTTCGAGGATCTCTTCGTGATGGAGTACGAAACTCCCATCATCGTCCGTCGTCAAGGCGAGCTGCTTCCCACTTGGAAAGTAGAACGTCAACCGGGACAAGGGAAGGGCACGTCCTCGGATCCAGCGGTTGAAGCCAATCAGTTTCATATCAAGGGAGTTCTGTGCCGTCAAACGTGCCGTCGCATCAAGCGTAAAGATCCCGAGCTTGGCATTCGTATTGGCGAGGATACTCGCGCGCGTCTGCCCCCCGGAGAAATGAAGCGTCGCATATTGCATACGTGCTGGATGATTCTCCGGGAACGACGCGAAAAAGGCATCGAGTGCCGATTGTTCCTGTCCCATGTCATCGGTGACCGTGCGTGAGCCGAGATCGGATAACATCAAAGCGACGTTATACATCGTGATCTTCTCTGGTTCATGTTTGGCTTGTTCGCATAACCCGAGAATCAAGGCGGTGCAGAGGTCTGTCGAAGAGTTACTCCAGAACGGATCCTTCGCCTTCGGGTCATGATAGAGCATGTAGGCGACCGAACGGGCATATTGCTGGGCGAGGGAGTAATTCTCGTCCAGATACGCGTCGATCGTCAGTTGTAGCAGGTTATAGGACATCGATTGCGACGGGTTCATCAGGTTCAGGACCTCGACCTGATACCCGCGTGCTTCGAGTGTTTCTTTGGAAGCGGCGAACAGTTCACCTTTTGGATCATTGATAATCAAGCTCGCTTGACGTTCCGCACGACTGTAGAGGTCGATTGTCGAGAAGACGAACGTCTCGCCTTTCCCGGAACGAGTCGTCCCGATGACCAGATTATTGACAGCACTGTCATCGATGTAGAGGCGGTTACGGTAGCGACCGACCGGGACACCACCAGATCCGCTGTAGGTCTCCTTACGATCCGGCACATCACGATACTGTTGCTTCAGCTCTTGGAACGTCGTGAAGCGGGCGCTTCCTTTTTGAGCTGCTTTAAGATCGCGGAAGTTGAGCCAATACTTCAATAAGAGAACACCACCAAGCAGGAAGCAGACACCAAATATCATGAAAGCGAGAGAAGATGACCAAGCGAGCGTCGTCCACCAACTCGACTCGTACTGTAGCGGAGATCCAGTGGTCAACTTCCCGTCCTGAAAGAGATTTTGGACTGTCTGCTGCAGGAACTGAAACACGACATTGAGTACTAAGAACAAGAGAAGTGGTAAAGCGATCAAAAAGGTAAGACATCGCCACAGCCAAGCGGATGTAACGAGGGAACGAAGTGAGAAATTCATCATTATTTCAGTCACCACACTTTCATTAAAGAAGTGAAGACGCTTGTCGTTGCTTCGCTTCGAGCAACTCGTTCAGCTTTTCGAGTTCCTCCTTATCTTTCTTCTCCGATAACAGTCGCTTTTGATTCTCGAGTGCTTGAATCTCGTCATCCAGCTGGACGAGTGTTGCTACTTGCTCCTTCAATTCTTCGTTGGGAACCGTCTTGACGCTTTCTTGTGCTTTCGTCACATCTTTCAATGCGATGTAGGCGCGTGTCTTCGCTTCCTGACGTGCTGTCGTCATCTCGACGTCCTGAAGCGAGACGGCGCGTTTATAGTCTTTCTGTAATATAGCAAGATCGAATGTCCCTTCGTCCGTCGGGTGAACCGCTTGGAAGGCTTGTAACGTCTCCTGACGATTTTTTGCGAACGACTTTGACTGCACGATGATCGTCTCGACATCGATTGGATCATTCGTTACGGCGACGGCTTGATCATAGTCCTGTTTTTCGACGTACTGTGTAATCAAGAATTGCTGTTGTTCGTCGTTTAACGACTTTCGCTTTTCCAGTCGTTCGACGAGTGGATACGGCTCTCCCGTCAACGCTGCTTCATATAGCGGTTGCCACTCTGACGTTGCTGCTTGGACACCGCTCGGTGGATCCGGCTGCACGAGTTGCACAACGGATAACGCACCGAGGAGCAACAGACTCACACCACTGACACCGTAAATGATGCGCCGTTGTCCGCGACGTAAGCGGGAGACGTGTGTCGTATCCGGCTGTTGCTGAATCGCTGACGTCGTCATTGTCTTATAGGATTCTGGTGTCAGACGTTCCAAGTTCTCGAGTAACAGGATTTTCTTCGTCGCATCCTCCTTTCGGATCCGGATACGCGGAATCCGATCCTTCAGCTGCAGATAAAGATTCGGATAGGTCGGATCACCAAACTGGAATGTTCCTTTGTAGACGAGCTGATCGACATCATCAAAGATTCGGAACTCGCCCGCAAACCGTTCGTTCACTTGCTGGGCTTCCTGATGGACTTGAGTCGATAATAAAAGCGCCTCCTCATATGGGAGACGCTCATAGTTCGGAAAAGCATCTTTCGGTACATCCGTGAAACGGACGAAGAGCATACATTTTCCTCCTTTGAAACGAGACATCGTAACACAAGCAATAAAAAAAGCCATCCATTTTGGAATGACAGTCTGTGCGATCACTATATAATTAGAATTTGATTTTTTCGTTAACGATTTCAGAGAGCGCGAAGGCACCCGTGATGATGATCAGACCGACGGCACCACCGACGAGCCAACTTACTGCTTTCGAGCGCCCTCGGTCTCCCCCAAAGATAAAATAGAAGCCAGCAATTGCGAAGGCGATTGCTGCCGAAACGACGGCGAGCCCTTGGAAGAACTCGAGTAAGCTAAGTCCTGTCTCATTCAATCCCATCTGTTTTCCTCCTCTCAATCCCGAGACGCGAATGTAGACGATGTAAAGTTCAGTTTCGAGTCGAGCGCTTCTAAGATCAGTTCCTGGTTCTCCTGAATGACGAGTTGATGTTGGGCATCGAGCCACTCCTCATAGTCTTTCCCTTGGATCCGGAGCAACTTCTCGGCAAAGGTCTTGTTCTGCTTCTGTTCACGTGTCGGCATAACGTACACTCCTTCCTTGAGGTCGATGCGCAGCAGCACATCCTTAAGGACAGTCGAAGTGAAGCAAGGCGGTGGGATTAGAGCACGTTCCCCCACAAACTCTGATGTTCGGTACCGAACATCTGTCTAGGGTTTTTCGATGACCCTCAACGAATACGTGACCTGTGGGCGAGTTTTAGGCGACTCTCGCCGAACCATTTTCTGCGTATATCCCGCTCATTCGGTCACACATGAGGGACACGCCGGTATGTGATTGGAAGGACTGTCCTTAGCGATATGCTGCTACGGTCCTCATTTCCTCGATGATTGTTCATTTTACTTCATAAGTAGATACATATTCATTCGTCGTCAGTAGTGAATCAATCTGCGACGCGAGACGTGGATCAACTCGTCATCCGGATGCTTCCGTTTAGCGATGACTTGGTTCTCACCGACGACTGTACGAATCCGGTAATAGAGTTGTGCGATTTCTTGAGTATCCTTGCTTCCTTGTTCGATCGCGATTCGCCCATGCAGTTGGTATGTCTTGCCATCGAACGTGCGGACAGAATCCGCGAGCGGGAGTTCTGCTAAATCGAAACGTTCCTGCTTCATGTGCGACCAATTTCGTTTCTTTACCATCCTCAAGTCGAATTCATCCCAAGGGATGGATCCAAGTGTCTGTTCACAGGCTGTAGCAAGAATCTGGACATCAAGTATGGAAGGAAGTGAACGATTCCGCTCGTAGGCACTAATCGCAGCCTGCGAGATTTCTCCGTACGTTTTCTCTGCTAACTCTACCTGACTCCAACCATGTTCCAGACGTTCACGTCGTAACCACTCTCCGAATCGGTACATAAACATGCTCCTTTCCTTTGAGAACTACTTTATGACAATGTCTTCCTGGTGATAGTTAGAATATAGCAGATTATTCTGTCAATTCAATTACTATTTCGATGTGTCAAACATGTTACGGATGTCGAATTTTGACGATACTGGCGATAGCAACAGCTTCGTGCGTGTAGTGTATCGATGAAAAGGGATTGTGTCTTCAAACTGTAAACTATCTCTTTCAGAAGGTCTTGAAAGGATTTGGATTCAAGATAAGCCATATAATTGATTTTTTGCATGCCATGAAATCCATATGTTAAATTTTATATATTAACATAATTAACTTTCGATATAAGTCTGTCTGTATGCGCTATGACTGATAGACTATTCAACCTTTTTCATCAAGGAGGAATTCCCATGCAAACATTTAAATATTACGCGGTCATCACCCCCGACTTGGAGGATGGTGGATATTTGGTTCAATTTCCTGATTTAGAGAATGTTTACACTGAAGGAGAGACACTATTAGAAGCTATCAAACATGCCGAGGAAGTACTCGAGAGCATGCTGGAGGTGATGATTGACTACAATGACAAGTTTAATCCACCTAGCCTTGTCTCCGACATTAAGATTGAAGAAGGTGAGAGTCTGGTTGCTGTCGAGGTACATGTTACACCTCAGGGTACGGACGGTGATTTTAAGCAGGATCTCATCGATGATATTCTATGCCGATGAGGATTAAGTACCGTTACTTTCTGATCGAATATATCGATAGATTCTAGAGGATACAAATCAATAAAAATCAAGGAAGGAGAAGGATATATAAAATGAATAAATTATATCTATGCTCAGTTTGTGGGTTTGAAGGATTGGAAGAAGCTATATTTGTAAATGGAGAGTATTTAAACACATTCGAAATATGTTCTTGTTGTGGATTTGAATTTGGTTTTAGCGAAGATAATGAAGTAGACCATGGTTTTATAACAATACCTGAAGATTTTTTAGAAGTTGCTTTTCATTTGTATAGAAAAAAATGGATAGAAGATGGGATAAAAATCTTCGCTCCAGAATCAATTCCTGAGAATAAAAGAAATAAAGAATTTTTAAAATTTGATATTTTGGTAAAACAACTAAAAGATTTAAAATTAGATTTATCCAATTTTGCCATTAAAGGTTTTGAAGATTTTTAATGGATACGAAAGAATGGGGTGCATATCAGAACACATGCACCCCATTCTTGACTTCAACACATAAGTGTCTAAATAGAATTTTAACTAACGGAATCAATTAGCTCGTTGTTGAACAGTTCTTATGTTCGAGTAACATTCGAATGCATATAGAGTCGAAGTACTTCATTTTTTAATAGAGAATCAAAACTTTCATAATCCATGAAATACTCTAATTGCCACTTCTGCGTTGCTATAGCTTGTTTACTTGTTGGATTATCCCAGCTCGGGTAGACACGCATTGCCATCTTTCCTTTAATCGTTCCTGTCTTAAAAATGTTATGTTGCTTTAGGACTATCTTCGGAAAAACAAATTGCCCAAATCGATTCGAATCAGTAAACGTATTAACGACTAACAGATCTGTCGCTGTGTCTTCTGAAAATGGTTGATTTTGATTCTGTTCATCCTTTTCCCAAATCACTACGAATTGACCTAGTTTGGTGGGAGTCACTTTAGCAACTCGAAAGCGAATGGATGTTTCTCCAAAACAAAATCGACCTGCTCCATAAGTAGCATTTTGAACCTCTTCGTAAATAGCATGTGGCGTTAATTGACACGGCATATAGAGTTGTTCATTGATGTATGTGAAGGCTGTCCAAAAATCATTCATGCTTCTCTACCATCCTTTATCCTCTTAATTAATGAACGCCCTATATCAAGTCTCGAACAGTTGTTAGTAACAAACTTATCGATGAGAGCTCAATGGCGTTGACGGAATTCATTCTTGAAATGGAGAACCTTCATTTGTTTCAAGCGATGACATCAGTTGAAAAAAGTAGGTAGCATCGTATGTTTTATTCAACTGGTACCAAGCTTCAAGCGTATCCGCGTGAAAGACATCCATTGCGCCGATGGTTTCTTTCGCAAACTCGAGCGGAGCCATACCGGAAGCTGTGATCAATCGACCGTCCCTGACGACAGGACCATTTTGATGGAAAGGACTTCCCTTATACGCTGGGCAAATCATTTCAAGGTAAGACTGATCATTACTCGTATGACGAAGGTGATCCAAATAACCACTATTCGCAAGACCCTGGACTGCACCACAAATCGCTGCGATGAATGCTCCTCGTTCGAAGACACCTCCAACTTTTTCAAGTATAGGCTCGTGTATTGGCTGCCCCCAGCTTTCTCCACCGGGAAGTACTAAGAGGTCCCGTCCACCCACATTCATTTCTGCAACAGTAATATCAGGCTTGACGCGAAGCCCGCCCATCGTCGTTATCGTTGCTCGACTTACACCGACAGTGATGACGGATAGCGAGGACTCATTCGTTTTAAAATATCGACCGGTCTTCAATTCAGCCATTAAGTAACCATATTCCCAATCCGAAACCGAATCGAATACATAAAGATATACTTGTCTTGTCATTTTGTCACTCTCCTAAGTATGTCATAGGCTTATTTTAGAGTGGTCTCCCTGACAACTACTGTCAGTAAAAATCAAATTTAGGAATGAAATGCTGCTAGTTCTAACAGACGCTCGACAATCAGTTGTTTAGCATCCGGAGGGGAGATAACTTGTACTGCTGTTCCATACGTAATGAGTAAACCAGGTATGTATGTCTCTAAGACGGAGGAGTCAATGAGAAAGCCAATCTCTCGCCAATCTTGTTGCTTGATGCAGTTCTTCAAGTACCAGTGCCGGCTCAGCTCTTCAATGGCCGTTTCACTCCCTCTGATGACAAGATCCATTTTCTTCGATTCCTTCGTTTCACTGCTAGGTAAGAGTTCGGTCAAAAAGAGGTCTGATTCTCTGAATGATTCGGGTAGGAGGAAGGGATCGTCAGTCACAGTTAGTTGTTCAATTCGGTTTACTCGAAAGTTACGTATGGCGTTTCTTAGATGACAATGTCCTGTCACATACCAGGCACTTTTCCAATACACAATCTTGTAAGGATCTACCCTGCGCTTCTCAGCTTTTTCAGCGTTAGGGCGTCTATAGGTAATCTCGATAATGAAACGCTTTAAAATCGCACTCTCGATGCGGGAGAGGTTACGTGCTGCCAAAGCAGTTAGCGGCACGTGTTCATGCGCCACTTCAAGTGCATTAATCGGAAGCTGCAATACATCCGTCTCCTTTACTTTTGAATGCCGATTAATTTTTAAAATGGCATTCTGTAAGCTTGTACTTCCGTAATATCCTGCTTTTTCAGCAAAGACCGCTGCATGGTATAGCGCACTCTGTTCCTGCTGATCAAAGTACAGAGGAGCGTCAACAAAATGGTTCAAGAGGGTGTATCCGCCATTCACACCGGTCTCAGCCACGATAGGTACTCCACTCATAGAGAGCGTCTCCATGTAGCGATAGACGGTCCGCACATTCATTTCAAGCTGTTCAGCGATTTGCTTCGCCGTAATTTTATTCCCTTCTCGTAGTAACCACAAGATAGCTAGTAAATTATCACTTTTCGCCAAAATCCTCACTTCTCTTCCATTGTGTTATTTTTGCCTACATTTGTATTTTATTACGTCGGGTAGGTTATATTTTTTATCAATCCCGTAAACATGTAATTTTGAATTACGTTCCTGTTTATTAGATCCTACTTTAATCGATTTACCTCGACTATTTTTTCACTAAAAAAGGTTTTCATGATTTAATTTAGAAGTACTTTAGAACTAGGCGTAAAAAAGAAATAGATGGGTATTTATTACTTAATATAAATCATTTTCGAAAATTGATGACAGGAATAGGGAGGTTTTAGGGAGAGGGGAGACTTTATTATGATCCATCTGCTAAACGATTTAGTGGTTAATTTATCCCTTATTACATTGTTTGTACTTATCTCTCTTTTTAGCTATAAACGTCTTACGATTGAGTCTCCTTCTACCAGTATCGTAAAGAAATACTTATTCGTAACGATCTTAGCTTTGATTGCCTGTTATTGGGTAACCATTAACGATATATCGTTTCGTGGTTTCACATTCGATTTCTCGATTGTTCTACTGATTATTGCTATTTACTATGGTGGTACAAGTTACGGCATTATCACTTGGTTCATCTTATTGATGTGGCAAGTGATTACATTAACCAATGATGAGTTTTTCCTCTTCCCCTGGATCTTAATTACTTATACGTTCATTTTAAGTATCGTCTTACTGCTGAAGCACTTATTGAGAGACGAGTTCAAGACACTTCCCCTCATCATCACCTGCTGTTTACTCATCCATCTGCCACTTGTCTATATTAGTGAAAATGACATGAAGTCTTTCATGGAAAATGCGATTTTATTCAGTTTTTATATTGCTTTAGTAGCGGTCCTTATTCATTCGTTCCTTTATTACGTCAAACAACACTACGGGCAAGTCAGACTTCATCAAGAACTCGCACTGACAGACTCCTTAACTGGGCTTCATAATCGTCGCGCCCTTGAGGATCAAGGAGACTACTTCATGATTGCTCATCCTTCGTTTACGGTTATGATGATTGACGTTGATCACTTTAAGTTCGTCAACGATAAATATGGACACGATCAAGGAGATGCGATTCTATCGCAGATTAGTAACTTGCTTGGAGAACACACCCCACACAATGGTGTCGTTGGACGATATGGAGGAGAGGAATTCATGCTCCTTATTCCGGAAACCAATGTATCCTACGTTGAACAATTGGCAGAAGACATCCGCTTCTCTTGTGCGACGACTCGCTTTCTTATCCATCATGAAGACTATATCCATGTGACGCTATCAATTGGTATCTCTTCTTGCGAATCACGGACATCCATTAGCTTCATGGAAGTGACGAAAAGTGCTGATGCTGCTCTCTACGAGGCAAAGCGTCGCGGACGAAATCAGGTCTTTAAAGCCACACAAACTCATTTTTCCGCTCAATGATCATTCCTATCTACACCTTTCATACTTCTAAAAGAAATGACATATTGCAGATTGTGGTCACGGCTTAAGCCATCTTAATCGTTGTCGTCGTTTTGTCTCCCGTTGTCTTACCAAGATTACAACCATAGTTTTAGAAGAGTGTTCAATAAAACAATCATAGGTGGGCTTCTCTACCTTGGAGTCATCTCCACATCATTAGCCATTTTATTATGGAACCGAGGACTACACTATTGAATATGTCGAGTGGAGGAGTCTTTTTCTTTTTTCAATCATTAGTCAAAGCTTATTGGGATGGTTGCTCTTCAGAGAAACGCTAAGTGTCATGTTTTGGGGCGAAGCAGTCTTAATTCTGATAGGTGTCTTTATTGTCATCACTGAGAAGATGATTTTAAAAAAATTGATATGCGAGTAGGGACGATAACGCATGCTGAACCATTCCCTGAAGCAAGGAAGCCAGCGTACAAGCTATGGGTGGATTTGGGTGATGAGATCGGATTCAAGAAAAGTAGCGCTCAAATAACGGATTGTTACACATTGGATGAATTGATCGGGAGACAGGTAGTAGGGGTACTAAATTTTCCACCTATGAGGGTAGCCAGGTTCAAGTCGGAGGTTTTAATAATGGGAGCATACTCTGAACAAGGGGTTGTTCTAATCGAGCCACAACAAAAAGTAAAGAATGGAGACCGATTAGGTTGAATGGTGAAAATTAGATAATCACTCAGATGATAGTATGGGGATGTCAGCTCCCAGACTATCATTTTTTTAACTATAGCTTTATATAAAACGGTGATTTGTGGACATGTGCTAGAGAAAATAATAAAGTGTACTATTTATAACTCACTGGAATAATGCTAATTCGTATATCCTCTTGAATTTTTCATATGATAAAGTTGACATACATGTAGTAAGAGGAAGTATTCGATTATGCATTAGAAATCCTATTCAATTACGAGGAGGGATGTTATGGAGACTCCATTGATGGAATTACAGAGATATAAAAACTTTGATGAGTTAGCTAATGATCTTCTCGATCTTGCTAAACAAGTCTTACCTGAACAACTGTTCTATCTGTCGGTTTTCAGCAATACCCAACAATTCATATTAAAGCTTTCAAATGAAAGAGAGAACATTTATATTACTGAAGGAATGGTGGTAGATTTAAATCAATCGGTATGCAAAAGGATCGATTTCGAAAATAATCATGCTTTGGTCTATGAGGATATCAATGAAGATTGCTCGATTGATGAAGTGAAGACACTACTTAGAGAAGTCAATATTCAGTCTTATTTAGGGATTCCAATATCTCTTACCAATGGTAAGAAGTTTGGAACCTTGTGTGCGGTAAATGATGAGGCGAGCATTTTAGATGAAAAAAGTATCAATGTACTGCAACGGATTGTAAGATTGTTCTCTTATTACTTAGAGTTGGAGCGATTCGCATGGAAGGATATGTTGACGGACCTCTATAATAGACGCTATTTAAGTAAGTATTTTGAAGACCATCAGGTTCAAAACGGTGCTCTCTTTTTCCTTGATTTAGATGGATTTAAGAAAGTGAATGATAGATACGGACATGACACAGGGGATATCGTCTTAAGAAAAGTAGCCTCTAGGCTAAGCGCTATTGTGGACGAACAGAAAGATGCGTTTGCCGTACGTTTAGGAGGAGATGAGTTCATCCTCCACTTTTCTCAAACTTCTAATAAGAAGATGTGGGGTGAAATGGCAAATCGAGTCATAAGCGCTCTGAACACCTGGGATACACCGTATAAAGTATCGGCAAGCATAGGAATCGTAACGTATGAAAAGGACAAAGTTGAAAATTTAGACATCCTTCTTCGACATGCAGATGCTGCACTATACGATGCCAAATCTGCTGGTAAGGATACGTTCAAATTTTATGAGTAAATAATGTGAATAGACTTTAACTAGCCGTAGCAGATTAATCTGCTACGGCTTTTCATGATAATCTACTTTTTGAATATCACCTATTACTGTTCTATATAGAATAGTGGGTTTTCATACTACATAAAATAAATCCTATATAGAGCAGTATGAGAAGTTTTAGTTGGAATAGTCTTCATGTGGTATCTGTAGGATATAACTAAACTACTGAAAGGAGAGTGATTCTTTTGATGAAAAAGATGAGTGTTTTCAAACGGATGATGAAGGTGTTCTCGGTATTACTTACTGGACTAGTAGCCTTAGTGGCATTTCTTCATCATTTTTTAGGGGCAGTATACTATGCTATAAACATTGTTCATTGACAATAAAAGGGCTATTTTGCCCTTCTACATATTATTGCTAGACTACAAATCTGTACTTGTAAAGTTGTATAGATTTGTATATCTACAGATTACGAAGTTTGATTCAGTACTTTTAAAAGTCTTTTAAAAGCCTTTTAAAAGGTGTATGATGGAGTAAATAGAAGGAGGGAACGAAATGGGGATGAGAACACTCGATATTCCAACCACCTCAATATCTGATGTGAAACGTTCGCCGATGGAAGCGTTCCAAAGAGCAGATCGTGAAGCAGCCGGCGTTTATGTCTTTAATCGTGAAAAAGTTGCGGGTGTCATGCTCACTCAGAAACAATACGAGTCACTCAACAAAGAAATTGAAGAATTGTACAGTCGATTGGACGATTTGACAGTTGAGATGCGATTATCCAATAAAAATGTCCGCACTTATACTGATTCAGAAGTCCGTGGAGAACAAGGAACTCATCCGACGACTATTGATGAAATGGATGGGTGGGAGTAATCATTGTATCAGCTTGAGTGGACTCAGTATTCCAAAGAAGATTACGATAACCTCGACGGTAGCCAAAAGATATTCGTAGACAAAGCATTGAACCGAATCATTTCTGTAGGGATGGCAGCAGGACAGCCGCTCAGTGGAAACTTGTCTCATTGTAATAAGTTGAAAAACAGAAAAATGGGGTTACGTGTTGTCTTTAGAGAAGCAGAAGGTAAGCTCCAAATCATTCAGATTGTTGCGATTGGTAAAAGGGATAAAGATGAGATTTACAAAATCGCCGAAAAACGTCTAGATTAAATTTTTGAAGAGGATCAACGCATCGTTACTTTTAAAGTATCAAAACGTTGATCCTTTTTTACCGAGTAAAAAATAGGTTGGACAGTGCTAATTAGAAAAAATGAGAGGTAATAACTCAAAGAATCAATGGAGGACATCACTTGAATGCATTAAAAAAACTAAACAAAGAAGATTTAACGCAACGGTTAGACAGGCATTTAGACTGGATTAAAAGTTGCGATACAAAAGCATCCATCGTAATTGCAGGTGCAGGAGTATTTCTAAGTATATTTACCGCAGAGCATTCCATATCTATATTAAATCAAATTCTTTCTAAAACACTACAGAACATAAACTTTAGCAATTTTATATATTTGGCTGCTTTTTTGTATTGTTGGGGAAGGTTTGCCTACGGTGCATATTGTTTAATAAGAGTTTTAATACCAATGATGAAAAATGACTTATTGTTATTTAAAGAAGGAACTCGTGAAGACTCATTGTACTATTTTGAGTCGGCAGACGATAAAAAGTATTTTGAATTTAAGGAAAAAATGCTTGGAGAAACTGAAGAAGAAGAAATTGAGGATCTTTTATCTCAAATTTATATAAATGCGAAGATATGTTCTTCAAAATACAAATTTTATAAAAAAGGAATTAGTCATACGTTCGTTGGCATTGCTGGAATACTCATACTCTATGTAATCGGGATAATAGTGTTAAAGCTAGGAGGAATATAATGTTGAACTTTACGGACTATGATTATAAAAATAGAAAAAAAGAAGTTGAAGACATTTTAGATAATACAGATGAAGTAAAGGAAGTAACGAGATTTCCAAGAAATGAAGACTTCACCTATACAAATGGGTACAAAGCCTGGGCATCCGCTATTTTTGTGGATTTAAGAGATTCTACAACTCTATTTTCTGAACACGATGATGTAGAAATTTCTAAAGTGATTAGAGGATTCACTTCGGAAATCATTGAAATCTTAAAAAAAGGCACAGATAAAGAGGATTTAAAGGAAATTGGGATCAGGGGGGACTGTGTATATGCAATTTACTCAACACCCTTTCGCCAAGATACAATCGATATAGCTGAAAGAGCTTTTTATATCAACACATACCTTAAAATGTTGAACAAGTTGCTAAGTGAAAGAGAACTCCCAACAATTAGAGCGGGTATTGGTTTAAATATAGGTTATACTCTTACTGTTAAAGCAGGTCGGAAAAATTCTGGGGTTAATAATATGGTTTGGATTGGGAAATCTGTGTCAGTTGCCTCAAAACTCGCAGACTTAGGCAACAAAAATGGTGTCAATCCAATTGTTTTATCTTCTATTTTTTATTCTAATTACATAAAAGAAATGGGAAGCACTGAAGAAGCAAACTGGAAGAGCGGATACGACTCAAATCATGGTACATATTATCACGCTAACCTAGTAAAGAGTGATTTCAATACTTGGATTGATAGTGGAATGAAAGAATAACGAAAAAAGCGGAAAAGGGAGGAAACGCTTAAAGAGCGTTTCCTCCCTTTTTTATGAGCCAATCATTCTCGAACAGAAGAATCGTATGGAAGATTTCAGCTTTATGAATAGTTAAATAACTTCTTATAGAAGCTTTGTGATGGAAGTGTAACTACTTCTTTTGTAATAGGTAATTTAATTAGATCTTCGATTCTTACTAGATGTATTTGATGATTCAGATCATTTAGATTAGCATGAGCGTCTTTAGAACAAATACATGTTTCATGATTTAACATTTTGAGGATGTATACATACCCTAGACCTTCTATAGATACTTTATACATAGTTTTATTCTTAACTAAAAGATTCGTTAAAAATTTGCTATACAATATTAAAAGGATCCAACTACTAAAAAAGATACTCATGGCTATAAGGAAGGTATTCGTCTTATCTATAGATCCATAATTTGATTTAGATACAAATACCATCCATAGTATATAAATAAAAGTTACTATGTATGTTATATAAAAAGCCATTTCTCCCATACTTAAATAACGCTTCTTTAATAGCTGATCATGAGTTAAAAAAATACTTTCAAAGTTAGTTTTTGATAAAAGAGATATTCCAGAAATGATTACTGCCGGTAATGAAATAATTAATGCAATTATTGCTGATAATTTCATATAAGTTCTTCCTTTCAAATTTTATACATTAATTTACGCAGATAAAAAGACTAAGTTTCTTTAAGATCGAGAAATTAAAGGGTTATATAAAACGGTGGTTATAAATTTAATCAAAAGTGATTAATACTTACATCTCCTAAATGAATTAAAATTAAAGATAGGATTTTTAAGAAAGGTGGCAATACTCGAGTCGAAACTATTTGTAAGTGTTTAGTGTAATGAAATATAATGTTCTTTCAACAGATAAAGAGTAAACTTAAATCAACTTATATAGAAAGGAGATCATTCTCATGAATCACGAGCTCTTATGTGAAAAAAGAACCTATAATCGAGATTTCGATACCCATCATCATAACTTCGGTCAATTCCTTTTTCCATTGCAAGGTTCTTTGGACATTAAGACGAACGATCAAAAAATCAAGCTTGAGTCTGATCATCTATTCTTTCTACCTCCAGGACTGGAACATCATTATCGCTCATTGGACCGAAATGAATTCTTAATTTTAGATGTGCCTACAGACTATTTATCAGACCGGACGAACGAACTATATGTCCCCTTAGATCAGCAATGGTCTGCTATCAGGTATCTATTGTTAGAAGAGGCTAATAAGAGACATAATTCCTCACTGAACGAATTGACTCGCTATATCGTCAGTAAACTCCAAACTTCTCACCCCGTGTCGATCGACTACATCCATCGTCATTTCAAAGAGTCTATAAGGCTAGAGGAACTAGCGGAATTGGAGCACTATCATCCCGCTTATTACTCTTCCTGGTTCAAGAAACAGACGGGTAAAAACTTGAAAAACTATATATCCGACTTACGGTTGAAAGAAGCGAAGCTGCTACTAGAAACAACCGGATGGTCTATGATGCAGATCAGTGGAGAATTAGGATTCGAGAACTCCTCTTCGTTTACGAGATGGTTCAATAATTGCACGGGTATTGCTCCTCTCAACTATCGAATGCTTAATCAAAGATAAGAAGGACACTAAACTTGGTAAAGAAAATTCTTATGGGATTTTCTATCATGAGTCTAGTGTCCTTTTCTATTGAGAACAATTTGAGTTCTTAAGAATCCTAGTTAAGCGTACGTAAATGTAAAACTTTTTTCAGGAACATCATTTGAGGCAATAGAGCATGGGGCTTCTATAGATTTATGAGAAATGAGGAGAAGTAATGAAACAGACGTTAATCGGATCCTTCTATTTGATGTTAGCTTCGAGCATATGGGGAGGCATGTATGTAGTCGTGAAGGTTTTGGTAGAGGTTATCCCTCCTTTAGAACTAGTATGGATACGATATTTAATCGCTTTGATTGCGCTTGTCACAATAGGATTAATAACTAGGCAGAAATGGCAGATAAGAAGACAGCACTATCTACTCCTTCTTCTTATTTCCCTCGTCGGCTATGTCATTTCGATAGTGGCTCAAGAGACAGGCACGATGCTATCGACGGCACAAATGGGTGCGATAATTACCGCGACTACGCCATCGTTCATGGTGGTATTTGCTAGTCTGATTCTCAAGGAACGGTTGACGAAAAGAAAGATGCTTTCGGTAAGTCTAGCAACGATAGGCGTTCTGGCCATCATAGGAATCGATGACTTGAATGTCTCTAGCATGTTGGGAGGGATGTCCCTTTTGATTGCAGCCTTGACGTGGGCGTTGATGTCAGTTCTAGTCAAAAAGATGCCTGGAGAATATTCGCCGATTGTGGTCACGGCTTATGCCACCTTAATTGCCGTCGTCGTGCTGTCCCCCGTTGTCTTACCAAGATTACAGCACATAGACTTAGAAAGAGTGTTCAATCCAACGACCCTAGGTGGGCTACTCTACCTTGGAGTCATCTCCACATCATTAGCCTTTTTATTATGGAGCCGAGGGCTACAACTACTGAATGCATCGAGTGGAGGAGTCTTTTTCTTTTTTCAACCACTAGTCGGAGCACTGCTGGGGTGGTTGCTCTTAGGGGAAACACTAAGTGTCTTGTTTTGGATCGGAGCAGCCTTAATTCTAGTAGGTGTCTTTATTATCATCACTGAGAAGCCGAAAGAGGAAAGTCAGACTATACTTTCAGCTTCTCGAAAAAACGCTTGAGAAAACTACAAGGAGGAATAAGTATGATCACGTTCGATGATTTTCAAAAAATTGATATGCGAGTAGGGACGATAACGCATGCTGAGACATTCCCGGAAGCGAGAAAACCAGCGTACAAGCTATGGGTGGATTTTGGTGATAGAATTGGATCCAAGAAAAGTAGTGCTCAAATAACAGATTGTTACACATTAGATGAACTAATCGGGAGACAGGTAGTAGGAGTACTAAATTTTCCCCCCATGAGAGTAGCTGGTTTCAAGTCGGAGGTTTTAATAATGGGAGCATACTCTGAACAAGGAGTTGTTTTAATCGAGCCACAACAAAAAGTGAAAAATGGGGACCAATTAGGTTGAATGGTAAAAGTTAAATAATCACTCAGATGATAGTATGGAATTGTCAGTTCCCGTACTATCATTTTTTGAATTGTAGCTTTATATAAAACGGTCGTTTAATATAAGATTGGTGCGTGTATGAAAATCAAAAAATCCTCTCGGTTTTAACCGAAGAGGATCTTCAAGAAATTTATCACTGAATGTGTACAGTATCTTTTTCTTCTTTTTCAAGGATTGTTACTAATTTGTAGAAACTTGTTTTTTTGACTCCAGCTTCTTGCATGGCTTTGACAGCCGTTATTTCTTTGCGCTTCCATTTCCGATACACTTCTCTGAACTCGTCTGACACTAAAACCTTTGGTCTTCCAAACTGGACACCATTCTGTAGAGCCAAGTCGATGCCTTCCCGTTGCCGTTTACGAATACGCTGTCTTTCCTCCTCAGCCATCCAAGAAAGGATTTGCAATACTAAATCTGCAATGAACGTCCCCATATTGTCTTTATATTGAGTAGTATCGAGTAACGGCATATCTAATACGATGATGTCGGCTTCGATATTTTTAGTTAGATCGTTCCACTCTTGAAGGATTTCTTCTTTGTTGCGACCGAATCGATCGAGTGAATGAATGCACAACACATCTCCTTTTCGGATGATCCGTTTGAGTAACTGATAATTTGCTCGCTCAAAATTTTTACCACTCTGTTTATCGAGATAAATGTCTCGTTCGTTGATGCCGATTTTTTTCATGGCCTCTAGTTGGCGACCTTCATTTTGATCTTTACTGCTGACCCGTATGTATCCAAATTTACGATTTTCCATAATTCACCTCGAAAACGATTTTCTTCACTCATTATACCTGAAATTCGTTCGTAAAAGTATATGCAAATAGGTGAACGTCCGTAAAGTGATTCAATACTTTTTCGGACGTTATTTTGATGTGTCAGAAGTTATTTTTCGTATGTTCGTAAAAGTGTACTTTTACGAACGATTCTATATACTATCGAGAATAATTAAAAAGATTCCTTGTTTATTATTTGGAAATTTGAGACAATTATTTTATTGTTTAATTTAAAGAAATTTACAGTTTATAAGAATGGGGTGAGTATCGTGGTAGATTTTAAAAAACTTAAATCAAAGAAAGCAAAACCTAAATCAATAGATCCATTAGAGATATTTAGGAGATTGCCGAAACCTGAAGGAATTAATGATTTATATACTAGTCAGACCGAAATTCTTCAGAAGTGGTTTGAACGCAGGAACGAGCAGGATATAATAATCAAATTACATACGGGAGGCGGCAAGACTTTAACCGGATTACTTATGGCTCAATCCACACAAAATGAAACCGGTGAACCAGTTCTTTATCTAGCTGCCACTACACAATTGGTTCAGCAAACTCTTGAAAAAGCAGATAACTTAGGAATCTCTGCTGTACCATATATTTCAGGAAAACCACTTGACGAAGATTTTGTTAACGGGAAAGCCATAATGGTGGCGACTTACAAAGCGTTATTTCACGGGAAAAGTAAGTTTGGTATTAGGGGGGAAGCAAATCCTCAAAACGTGGCTGCTATCATTCTTGATGATGCCCATGCAGCTTTTTCGGTGATTCGTGATTCTTTTACCCTTGAAGTAAAAAAGAAAGAAAATCCTTCTCGTTACTTGGAACTTATTAATCTTTTCAGAAAGTCATTTAAGGACATTGATAGACTTGGAACATTGGAAGATATAGTGGCGGGCTCTGATTTTTCAATCTTAGAGGTACCCTATTGGGCGTGGCACGATCAACTAGATGCAGTTAGAGAACAACTAAAAGCTGAATCAGATAACTTTGGTTTGGTGTGGCCGTTACTAAGGGACCAACTTCATCTATGTCATGCTCTTATCAGCAAAGATTCTTTTACAATTACACCTATTTTGCCTTTGGTTAATGCATTTCCAACTTTTTACGAAGCCCCTAGAAAAATTTACATGTCAGCGACGATCGCAGATGATAGTGAAATTATACGAACTTTTGATGCAAATCCCGAAAGTGTTAAAGGAGCTCTTCAATCTCGTTCATTGGCAGGTATTAGTGAGAGAATGATACTCATTCCTGAGTTAATGGACTTTGATTTCAAGAAAGAACAGAGCGAACGAATTATTGAATGGGCAACTAGTGAAAGAGGTGTGGGAGCGGTTGTGTTAGTCCCATCTGACACAGCGGCAAAGGAATGGTCTAATGTAGCTTCTGTAGCAAAAGGTTCGACAGAAGTTGAGAGCTTAGTTACCCAACTACAGCAAGAAAAAATTAAAGGTCCTGTTGTATTTGCGAATCGCTACGATGGAATTGATTTGCCTGGTGACTCTTGTAGGATACTTCTTATGAACGGTTTACCAATAGGAACCTCAAGTTATGAGCTGTTTAGAGCAAGTGCTTTATACGGCGGGACTACTATTACGCGTATGATAGCGCAAAGAATTGAACAAGGTATTGGCAGAGGAGCTCGTGGAGCAGGGGATCATTGTGTAATCCTATTGATGGGGAGAGACATTTCATCGTGGGTAGCAAAAGACGCAAATTTCCGGTTCCTTACCAGTGCAACTAGAGCTCAGTTAGATATGGGCATAGAAGTGAGTAAAGAAATAGAAAGCGCTAGAGACTTAGGTCAAACTATCGTAAGAAGTATTGATCGAGACAAAGATTGGATTGAATATCACGCTGAAACTTTAGCTGAGCAAGTTGATGCGGACGAGACAAATGATCTATATATTACTCTAGCTAAAGTAGAACGAAAGGTAATAAACCTTTGGAATGATGGTTATCATGATAAAGCGATCTCTAAGCTCGAACAATTAATCAATGATGACAAATACAACCTGGATATACAAATGATTGGATGGTTCCAGCAATTAGCTGCTCGTATAGCAGATAGGTGGGGGAATAGGGATAGGGCTTTGGATTTGCAACGTCAAGCCTTTTCCAATAACAGAAACTTAATCCGGCCGAGAGTTCTCCCTCCGTATCGTCCTTTGTCAGTTTCACAACCACAAGCTAAAGCCATTGCTCGTAAAATAGGAGATTACCGCCTTCGTCAAGGATTTCTACAAAATTTTGAAGAGGTTGTAGCGAATCTCCACAAGGACGCATCAGCTAATCAATTTGAACAAGCTCTTTGCGACCTTGCTTCTATGTTAGGATTTATATCAGAGCGACATGATTTTAGTGGCGAAGGTCCAGATGTCCTCTGGCTGTTGCCAAATCAAGTAGGACTTGTAATAGAAGCGAAAAGCCGGAAAAAGGAAAAAAATGCTTTAACAAAGAGTGAGCACGGACAGCTTTTAGTAGCTGCTGAGTGGTTTACAACCGAATATCCAAGTTATGAGTGTGTAAGAGTTAGCGTACATCCTAAAAATCAAGCTTCTCGTTCTGCTGTAGCAGGAGCTTCTCATGCACTTACCTATGAGAACCTTATGTCTTTGGTTTCGGATGCTCGTTTATTTTTAACTACGCTTAGTGAATCGCAACTTAGCAATGAAATGCTGGAAGCGGAATGTAATCGGCTCTTAGAAGGATCGAATCTCCATTCCGATCGTATTGCAAATAAGTACTTGGTTCCTTTTGAAGTTAAATCTTGAGTATGAGCACTAATTAATGCACTGGTTCTGGAAAGAAAATTAAATTGAAGTAAAAAGGAAGAGGAAATGCTTTTTTTAGCATTTCCTCTTCCTTTTGGTTTATAACAGTGCCCTTCTACAAACGCTCCATTTAAGGAGAACAAGATAGTTTCAAAATCAACCTGTTTCACAAAAGTGCAACTCGCTTTTAATCAGTTGAAAAGTTTCTGGTAAATGCTGCGAGTCGACACAGGGACCACCTCTTTTAATATGGGCAACTTCATTAAATCGTCCATTTTGACTAAAAAAGTCTCTTCACTCAGATCGTCTAAGTCCAGATGCGCGTCTGAAGAAAAAATGCATGTCTCTCGGTCTAGCATCTTGACTAGGTACAGCTCGCCCAAGCCCTCGATATTCACTTTGTACATGGTTTTCTCTTTGGTGATGAAATTCCCTACCTTTTTCATGCCGATGCCCAATATGGCGGCACTGATCACCAGTGTGTTGACAGCAATGCCTGTCGCCAGTTCCCAATTGATCGACGCAAGCTCCAAATCATTCACGACGATTCCCCATGCGACATACAAAAAAGGAAACAGAACCGTAAAATAAAGCACAGCCGCAAGTAAGCCGAACAATCGCTGTTTTATTTTTTGCTCTGTTGTCATAAAAACTTCTTCAAAAGCTGTTTTGGACAGAAGGGAAAAACCAGCAAACCCTATACCGCCTATCGAAATCACTAATGCTATTATCCCTTGAATGCTCATTTTCTAATTCCTCATTTCCAAATAGATAACATAATTTACGGATTCTATAACGATTGGTTTCAAGGAAATAGCTGAAATTTAAACGAATAAACATCACAGGTTGAAAAGTGAAGAGGTGAAATGTTAACATACAATAACTTTACATATCATAAGTTTATCGGAAGAAGACTGATAAGGAGGAAAATTTATTTCTCGAAAAAAGGAAGGCCAAAAGCGAAATGTTTTCGCTGTTTGGTCTTCCTTTTTGAAGTGGTTACTACTTCAATCGGTTCAGTTCGCTGTTAATTCCTCTTCGGTCACCCACTTGTGATTCGTCACCGGTTCCCCACCAGTCGTAGATGTGAAATCTACATTATAGACGGTTGTTTCCTCGGCTGAATCAATCGTAGCCGTTGCACCGTCCATTCCCTCCATATGAGCAGCAGCTAGTGTTGCTTCATCGCCTTGTTTCAACGATTCATCTCCCGGATTTTCAAGTTCTTCGTGGATGACCCATTTGTGGTTTTCCACCGGTTCGCCGTCAGTGGTCGGTGTATAGGTCAAGGCATAGGCGATTGTATCATAGGCTCGTGTCATCGCGGGGGTGGGAATTAAAGTACTTCCCGAAATGGCAGTCGAAGCAGATATTAAATCCGAAATAATGAAAGAATTGGCATGGGTAAATACCTTAACACCTATTTTTACCCAGGTTAGTTGTCGAAGCAATAAAATTGTTGGTGGAGAATTTCAAATTAAAACAGAGAATATTAAAATCTTTAATGAAAACAAAAAAGAACTCTTACTTGATAAACTAGTCGATATTCGCCATCAGTATAGTAAATAGTTATTTCTTTCATATCTAATATTCAATGCAGCAACTTTTTAAACCGTCAAAAAGGTTTTAGCTATACTTGTAAAGAAAATGTTGCACATCACTTTAAATACCTAACTAGGGTATGGTAGAATGAAATCAAGTTAGGAGGTTGACACGATGGAAAACGCAGCAAAAGAAGTAGTTTGCCATACAGAGGAAGGTACGTCTTGTCGTAAAAGCCACCATCCAGAACGTGTAAAGAAGGATTTAAACACTCGATTAAATCGTATCGAAGGTCAAATTCGAGGCATCAAAGGGATGATTGACAAAGATGTTTATTGTGATGATGTGATTACACAACTTTCAGCCACACAAGCGGCATTAAATAGTGTAGCAAAAATTCTTTTAGAAGGTCACTTAAAAGGTTGTGTCGTCGATCGTCTTTCAGAAGGTGATGAAGAAATTTTAGATGAATTAGTTGTGACGATTCATAAGCTAATGAAAAAATAATTTTTCGATTTATATGTACCCCTATCCTGTATATGGTAAACAATACTTTAATCACAGGAGAAGAAAAACATGGAGAATATAACAGTAAACGTACAAGGTATGTCATGTGGACACTGTGTAAATTCAATCGAAGGAAGCGTTGGTCAATTAGAAGGTGTTAACAATGTCAAAGTAAATTTAGATGATGCTCAAGTCGACGTAACATTTAATGAAACGCAAGTATCCCTTGATAAAATTAAAGAAACGATTGAAGATCAAGGATACGAGGTAGAATAAGAGTGCTATCGTAGCACTCTCTCACTTTCAAAAAAATATACCATACATAGGTAAGGTATGGGTGAAAAATCGTGAGTACAATAGAAAAAAGTACAGCTTCTAAAGAAGCGAGTATTGGAATTACCGGAATGACTTGTGCCGCATATGCGACACGTATTGAAAAAGGGCTAAATAAAATGGAGGGTGTCGAACAGGCAACCGTTAACTTAGCAATTGAAAAGTCATCGATTAAATATGATTCATCCAAACTAAGTGAGGAAGATTTTGAAAAGAAAATCGCGGCACTTGGCTACGGTGTTGTAAAGCAAAAGGCTGAATTTAAGTTTGAAGAACAAGTGAATGCTTATCCCTTTGTTATCCTTGTGAAATAAACCTTTATAAAATTATCATTGCAACCAAGGGAAAAACATGGACGCTTGGTTCCAATTAAATTTCCGTATAGATGAAAAGTTAAAAACAACATGTTAACAGTTATCCATGGATTAATAAGGAAGGTATGCATAATGAAGAAAAGAGATTTTGGCTTATTATTAATTTTAGGTGGACTATGGGGGGCATCATTTCTTTTTATTCGAATAGCCTCACCAATTTTGGGCCCATTTTTATTAGTGGATCTGAGAGTGATCATTTCTTTTGTGGCATTGATTATATATGCTCTTTTGATAGGAAAACGTCCTCAGCTACGAAGGTATTGGAAGGAATACTTACTATTAGGGACATATAATGCAGCGATTCCTTTCACTTTAATTTCAACAGCTGGAATCTATTTGCCTGCTTCTATGTCAGCCATTATTAATTCAACAACTCCATTATTTACAGCATTGGTTGCATGGATCTGGATTAAGGAACCGTTGACAAAAAGAAAAATTGTTGGATTTATTTTAGGAATTATTGGGGTGTCCATTTTAATAGGATTTAGACCTGTTTCAATAGATGATAACGTTATTTTATCTTCTTTGCTTATTATATTGGCAACTATCTCCTATGGTGTTGGTGGAGTTTATGCATCCAAAAAGCTTCAAGAAGTAACAGCACTTGATTTAGCAATTGGACAGCAATTAGGGGCAGGTATACTACTTTTCCCTGTAGCCATGTTTAATTTACCAACACAGATGCCATCATTGGAAGTAATTTATTCTGTTATGGGGTTGGCATTGCTTTCGACAGCTTTAGGATATCTAATCTATTTTAAGCTTATGAAAGAAATTGGCCCTGTAAATACATCGAATGTAACCTTACTAGTCCCAGTTTTTAGTATAATTTGGGGAGTGTTATTCCTTAATGAGGTTATAACAATTGGGACTATCATAGGTTTGTTACTTATCTTGTTAAGTATTGCGATTGCTACAAAAAGGATTTCCCTGAAGCGACGGAAAGGTAAGTTGGTTTAATTAGTATTGTCGTAAATATGAAATTAAGTCAAAGTAGATGACAAGGATAATAAAGACTCTATTTACCCTATTTCCTAAAGTAAAGTGTTAATTTAAGGAGGTGGCGCAATTAAGATTGCTGAGTATAAATTTTACAACTGCTATAGCAAACATTAGATAATTTTTTTAAGAATAATATACCCTACACGGGTTAGGTAATTCGTGTTAAGGAATTCAAATTTTAGGAGGAATTTAAATGCAAACAGTAACACTTAATGTACAAGGAATGACATGTGGATCTTGCGTTAATAAAATCGAGGGAAATGTAGGTAAGCTAAATGGAGTTGAATCTGTACACGTTCTACGTTCTGAAGGAAAAGTGGATGTAACATTTAATGAAAGTACAGTTAATTTAGTAGAAATTAAAGGTGCTATTAAAGATTCAGGATATGAGGTTACGGAAGAATTGGCTAAAGAGGATAGCTATGGTAGCTCATGCTGCAGTTAATTTTGAAAAAGGGCCGTGCTGATTTTTAGCACGACCTTTTTCATAAGTTAAATAATTGTGAAACGTTTTTCAAATTACTTCGCAAGAAAAATGAAAGTGAGGAAAGTATTTTGACCATTTATGAAAATTTTGGCGGTGCCATTATTATTTCATTATTAATATTATCTGTTCTAGTCTTAGCTATTCATTACATAAAGAGAGGGACTAAAGGTGTTCAATTAGACGATTCAAACAATGTCATCGAAAGATTTACCCGTTTTGAGAGAACACTTCATAATATTAGAGCGCTTACCTTTACGATCGCGGCAATTAGCGGTCTAGTCTTTTTATTTATTGAAGGTACAGTTGCAGCAGGGATGATGCATAACATTAGCGGTATACTATTTTTTACAACATCGGTTATCACTTTTTTCTTATGGCATAAGTCTTTTTGGTTTAAACCTTATGACAAATCGTGGCTCCAGCATTTAGGAGGTTATTTAACCAAGCAGTCGCTCTCTTTACCTGCTGGAAAATTTAACGCTGGGCAAAAAATATTCTTTTGGATAACTATTTTACTACCTATATTTCTTTTGGCTACAGGGATAAACCTATTCATTAGCAGAATAACTGAAACTGAAGCGGATGGTACAATTTTAATCATACATGCTGGCACGGCAACATTGGCAACTATTCTTGTAGTTGGTCATATATATCTTTCTTTATGGGCCAATAAAGGCACTTGGAGAGTATTAAAGAATGGAAAAGTATCGGTAAAATGGGCGCAAAGCAATCATCCGAATTGGGAAATAGAAAATCCTAAATCAAAACCATCTATAAAAGCTAACTCAAAATCAAAACCAAAACCTTCTAAGAATAGAGTTAGTATATGAATTCGGATAAGGTGTAACCGTCAAGTAGAATTGAACACTTTTGCTAATTAATTTTGAACACTTTCTCCACTGAAGATTGTGCTGCGGTGTTTGATTCGATAACTATCACCTGAAAGTTGAATGACTTCTACTCGATGAAGTAAACGATCTAGAATAGCCGTTGTTATGCCTTCATCACCCATTAATTCGCCCCATTGCGCCTAAAAAAAGCATTGAAGTGAAGGGCCTCTTTTGGGACGAAGACCGGTTCGAACTCAGCTATCAAAAGCAATTCATCAAGCTGACACCGAAAGAGTTCCTCATGCTGGGTCAACTGTTGCAAAATCCAAGCAAAGTTTTCAGCAGGGACCAGCTGATCCAATTGGTCTGGGGATTCGATTCGGAAACGGAAGGACGGACAATCGATTCGCACGTGCGGAATATGCGCGAAAAGATCCGGCAGTCTGGATTTCCCATCGATGACCATTTCCTTACCGTTTGGGGCATCGGCTACAAATGGATTAATGAAACAGAATAACGCTTGAGAAAAGAAAAAACCCACCGGAAATAGGTGAACTGAACCAAAAAAGTTAGACAATAAATAATTTGTCAGGCGACCTTGAGGACCTGAGTCCGGTATTCCACCGGGCTCAGGTTTTTT